>NZ_WHJF01000609.1:0-252 GCF_011682185.1 Massilia genomosp. 1 | reverse complement strand
ATTGTTCGCAAGACGTTCCTTCACCGACCCGGCCAATCAAAGCCCAGAAACAAGCAGCCTAAGCCCCACAAATACATGACACAAAAGCCATGTTAAGCTGTCAATCGCTTAAGTCCGGTAGATTGGATCGGCAGGGGCTGCGGGGGCTCCCCGCGCACCCCATCGCCCCAGTGTTTTACGGGGGTTTTAACACCACGGCGGATTTTTCAGCCGCCGGAATAGGATACGACTAGGATACGGATAGGAGACGAC
>NZ_WHJF01000608.1:0-252 GCF_011682185.1 Massilia genomosp. 1 | reverse complement strand
ATCGCGGCAACGTGCTTCTCCCAAAAAACGGTCGTGTTTTCCATGCTTGCTCCGGTATCAAATCGAAGTAGCAAGAATGCGGAAATTCGGATTAGCCAGCAAGTCTGGGGTTTATGGAGCGCTTACGCTGTTGGCGCGTCCTTATTGCTCATAATTTTATTCTTCATCCAATATTTTAGCGTGTGCTGATTCACATTCAGGTCTTCCGCGACCGACTTGACCGACCGGTGGCCTCGTGAATACACTTTGACC
>NZ_WHJF01000607.1:0-252 GCF_011682185.1 Massilia genomosp. 1 | reverse complement strand
GCAACCCAGGCGAGCAAGGTGCCGGTCGACGGCTTGATGCCGTACAAGTCGCCAAGCAACTGGGCGGCGCGCGCGTACGGCAGCATTTGACCATGGATCAGATGGACGGCGAGCGCCTTCACGTTCGAGCCAATTGCAAAACGATTTTTCTGAACTGGCCGACATCAGGAGAGCACGATTTTTCATCGCTTTTTCGTGATATCGGAGGAAATCTGATCGGTTACGGCGGCGGAATCATGGCTAATCTCATTT
>NZ_WHJF01000606.1:0-253 GCF_011682185.1 Massilia genomosp. 1 | reverse complement strand
GGAGGTGATGGCCGAGCGCGAGTCCGAACGCCAGCTGGTGGGCCATGTAGAGGCCGATGACGCCTACTTTGGTGGTGCGCACCCCGGTGGGAAACGGGGGCGCGGGTCGGAGAATAAGGTGCCATTCTGAGTGTGATCACGCGAGTTGATGGCCCGGTTTTCACGTAAAACGATGGTCCTACCCCGAGCGATTTTAGCGTCTTGACAGCGCCGGCCACGGCGCTGTTTTTGATCGTGCGGTTAGAACGGTTCG
>NZ_WHJF01000605.1:0-253 GCF_011682185.1 Massilia genomosp. 1 | reverse complement strand
CACGCCTGAGCAACTCCAGTTGGTATCCGGGCGTTTGCTGCGTGAGCTGAAGGAAACAAGGGATAGGCTCAACCAATCATCAAGCAATAGCTCAAAACCACCATCGACACGGGCACCCTGGGCCGCCCATGCAAATTGTGCCGCGCCATCGCCCCCGTCCCCGGAGGACACGCCGGCATCGCCCACCTCGAACGTTGAAAGCAGCCCTGCCTCGGGGCTGGGCGCATCAGCGGGCACACCGGCCGATGGCGCC
>NZ_WHJF01000604.1:0-253 GCF_011682185.1 Massilia genomosp. 1 | reverse complement strand
TCATGGTGTGGGCGTTTTGATTAAGCTTCAGAAACTAAATCATGCCAGAAATGGGCGCCCACTCCCACCTTTTCGCTTGCGCTGCCAAGCAATTTTCATCCGTTCCGCTAGTTTTGCAAGAGGCTCGATACGAAAGGAATACGTTCGACGTCAAAGCGACTGATACAACTCTTTCCGCACTGCTCCCTCGGCATGTTGTCGGCACTGGACCCGAGCTGTTATACCCTTGTGGAAAATAGAGCGGAAAGTAAAA
>NZ_WHJF01000603.1:0-253 GCF_011682185.1 Massilia genomosp. 1 | reverse complement strand
ATCGCGGCAACGTGCTTCTCCCAAAAAACGGTCGTGTTTTCCATGCTTGCTCCGGTATCAAATCGAAGTAGCAAGAATGCGGAAATTCGGATTAGCCAGCAAGTCTGGGGTTTATGGAGCGCTTACTTTTGGCGTTGAGCAGCAACGCCGTCATGGCAGCCGGCCAATCCTGGCCGGTCACCTCTTGCGCGTAGACCAGTTCCCGAAGGAGATGCGCGTTGCACAAGGCATGCAGGCCATCGTCGAGTTTCCA
>NZ_WHJF01000602.1:0-253 GCF_011682185.1 Massilia genomosp. 1 | reverse complement strand
TAGAGACTATGATCGCTGGCGTTTTGCACATGCACGACGCCAAGCGCTGGACACAAACTCCTACCCCTGCCGCTAAAGCCAAGGCCAACGAAACCAAACGCTGACCTTAGCGACAGACTCGGCAATGTGAGTATGGTCACTCAACCTGATGGGTTTCGGCGCCATTTTGATCACGTAGCGTGATGGGCGATGGGGTGACCCCCGCAAGGAACTTGAACAAATGCTCCTATTGGGGGAGTCTTCGGTTTCCTAA
>NZ_WHJF01000601.1:0-253 GCF_011682185.1 Massilia genomosp. 1 | reverse complement strand
TGCCAAAGTCATGAGCCATTTGATGTTCGGGCTGCTCGCCCTCGGCGCCGACCAGTTGATGCGACTTCGACGATGACCATACCGCTCAACTTTCTCTCGATTCCGCTCCGAATGTTTCAGGTACGGCGTAAGCGGTAGCTGAGCGGCGTTGTAGATCAGCCGTTAAATCTGTGCAGGTCCGAGCGTAGCGGATTGTCGGCGCAATGCTGTTTCCACAGTCGCGGTGTCAGCTGCTCGACCTTCGAGGCGGGAT
>NZ_WHJF01000600.1:0-253 GCF_011682185.1 Massilia genomosp. 1 | reverse complement strand
ATCGCGGCAACGTGCTTCTCCCAAAAAACGGTCGTGTTTTCCATGCTTGCTCCGGTATCAAATCGAAGTAGCAAGAATGCGGAAATTCGGATTAGCCAGCAAGTCTGGGGTTTATGGAGCGCTTACGGTCGGTGAAGGAACGTCTTGCGAACAATCAGGGCCATGGCATTGTGAAGCAAGTCCACGGCACCACGCAGCAGCAGTGCCGGCATCAGCGGTTTGAGTACCGTTTGTGCATAGGCGCGGTTCACGC
>NZ_WHJF01000005.1:0-128934 GCF_011682185.1 Massilia genomosp. 1 | reverse complement strand
GCTGCTCTGGGGTAGAATTCATGTCGGGCAAGGTGTGTTCGTGCTGATAGGGTAGGTTTTTAGATAACTCCCATTCTATCAATCACTTACGGCATTCTTGCCCTTTTTTGTGCAAAATTCAGGCTAGGGAGCTTGTTGTGCGCGACACCCACCTGGTTTGCGCCGCCCGTTGCTCGTCGGTTCCGCCACCACTCTCGTCGTTCGCGCCTCTACCTCGTCGTTCCCGCGCAGGCGGGAACGACGACGGTGGTGGCTGGAACGACGACGGTGGTGACTGGAACGACGAGGTAGCGGCGGGAGCGGCGACGGTGGTGGCGGGAGCGACCGATTGGTGGCGCGCATGGCGCAGCAGCCGGCGACCATCACGTCATTATCCCGCCGTCGATCCCGCGATAATCCCGCCGCCCAGGCACACGTCGCCGTCATACAGCACGGCCGACTGCCCCGGCGTGACCGCCCACTGCGGATCGGTGAAGCCCAGGCCGAAATTGCCCATGCCGTCGGGCGTCAACACGCACGCCACGTCGGCCTGGCGATAGCGCGTCTTGGCCGACATGGCGCGCGCCCCGGGCGCCTTGCCCGCCACCCAGCTGGCCTGGTCGGCGTGCAGGGTGCTAGATAACAGCCACGGGTGGTTGTGCCCCTGCACGATGTACAGGGTGTTGTTCTCGATATCCTTGCGCGCCACGTACCAGGCGTCGCTCGAGCCATCGTCGTTCCTGTACTTCTTCATGCCGCCCACGCCGATGCCCTTGCGCTGGCCCAGGGTGTAGAACGACAGTCCCACATGCTCGCCCACCACGGTGCCGTCGTCGGTCTGCATCGGCCCCGGCTTGTACGACAGGTAGCGGTTCAAAAAGTCGCGGAACGGCCGCTCGCCGATGAAGCAGATGCCGGTCGAATCCTTCTTGGCGGCGTTCGGCAGCGCCAGCTTTTCGGCGATCTTGCGCACTTCCGTCTTCGGGATTTCACCGAGCGGGAACAGGGTGCGCGACAACTGCGCCTGGTTCAGGCGGTGCAGGAAATAGCTCTGGTCCTTGGTATGGTCGAAGGCCTTGAGCAGCTCGAAGCTGTTGCCGTTTTCGCGCACGCGCGCATAGTGGCCGGTGGCGATCAGGTCCGCGCCCAGGTGCATCGCATGGTCGAGGAAGGCCTTGAACTTGATCTCGGCGTTGCACAGCACATCCGGATTCGGGGTGCGCCCGGCCTGGTATTCGCGCAGGAAGTCGGCGAACACGCGGTCCTTGTATTCGGCCGCGAAATTGACCGCTTCGATATCGACGCCCACCACGTCGGCCACGCTGGCCGCGTCGATCCAGTCCTGGCGCGTCGAGCAGTATTCGGAATCGTCGTCGTCTTCCCAGTTTTTCATGAACAGGCCGACCACGTCGTAGCCCTGCTCCTTGAGCATCCATGCCGCGACCGAGGAATCGACTCCGCCCGACATGCCGATCACGACTTTCTGCTTTTTCCCTGCGTTTGCCATTGCAATAAATCCGTCTAAATTCCGTCTTAAGTTAATCCACCCTCGAACACCGAGGCGTGGGTGTGCAGCATCGCCAAAGGCATGCGCTGCCCCGCCAGGTAGTCGTCCACGCACTGCAGCATCAGGGGGCTGCGGTGGCGCTCCTGGCAAGCGGCCATGTCATCGCGCGTCATCCACAAGGTGCGGATGATGCCGTCGTCGAGCGCCTGGTCATGCTCTTGCCCGGCCTGGCCGCAAAAGGTGAAGCGCAGGTAAGTCACGTCGGTGCCGCGCCGCTTGGAGGTGTAGCGCGACATGTACACGCCCACCAGCGCCTCGGGCATGAAGTCGTACGCCGTCTCTTCCAGTACTTCGCGCACCACCGCCTGGGCCAGCGTTTCGAGCGGGTCGAGGTGGCCCGCCGGCTGGTTCAGGCGGATGCCTTCGCTGGTCTCTTCTTCAATCAGGAGGAACTTGCCATCACGCTCGATGATGGCGGCAACGGTAACGGAGGGTTTCCAGATATGCGGCATGCGTGTCCTTCAAAATGAGCCATCATTTTACCTTCATGCAGCATCGGTTGCCGATCCGGCATCGAACACAAGCGTAAAACACGGATGCGGGTATTGATCTGATACAAGAAAACGCGGGATTTTGCGCATTGCGCAGTGCAACCGGTTTGGATGTGGAGGACTTCGTCTAGAAAAAACGGATGGTCGTGCTATTTTTAGGTTTGCGTGTACTATCGTGAGCAGTTTATTAATTCTATGGAGGCGTCATGAGAATAGGCATACCGGCCGAAACGCGGTCGGGTGAAACCCGTGTTGCAGCAACTCCCGAGACGGTCAAGAAGCTCGCCGTCAAGCACCAGGTGGTGGTCCAGGCGGGCGCCGGCCTGATGGCCTCCGTCACCGACGACGCGTATGCCGCCGCCGGCGCCACCATCGGCAGCGCGGCCGATGCATTCGGGTGCGACGTGGTGCTCAAGGTACGCGCACCGAACGCCGCCGAACGCCCCCTCATGCAAGCCGATGCCGTGTTGATCGGCATGCTCAACCCTTTCGACACCGATAATATCGCCGCCATGGCGGCCGCCCGCCTGCGCGCCTTTGCGCTCGAAGCGGTGCCGCGCATCACGCGTGCGCAGTCGATGGACGTGCTCTCGTCGCAGGCCAACATCGCCGGCTACAAGGCCGTGATGATGGCCGCGAACGCTTACCAGCGCTTCATGCCGATGCTGATGACCGCCGCCGGCACCGTGAAAGCGGCGCGCGTGCTGATCATGGGCGTGGGCGTGGCCGGCCTGCAGGCCATCGCCACCGCCAAGCGCCTGGGCGCGGTGATCGAAGCGTCCGACGTGCGCCCGCCCGTCAAGGAGCAGGTCGAGTCGCTCGGCGCCAAATTCATCGACGTGCCCTACCTCACCGATGAAGAGAAGGAAATCGCCAAGGGCTCGGGCGGCTATGCGCGCTCGATGCCGGCCGACTGGATGCGGCGCCAGGGCGAACTGGTTCACGAACGCGCCAAGCTGGCCGACATCATCATCACCACCGCCTTGATTCCCGGCCGCGCCGCGCCGGTGCTCATTTCCGAAGAAACGGTCAAGGCCATGAAGCCCGGCTCCGTGATTGTCGACCTGGCCGTCTCGCAAGGCGGCAACTGCCCGCTGTCGGAACTGAACAAAACGGTCACCAAATACGGCGTCCACATCATCGGCGAGCCGGACCTGGCGACCCTGGTGGCGGCCGACGCCTCGGCCCTGTATGCGCGCAATGTGCTCGATTTCCTCAAGCTGGTCATCGACAAGGATGAACAGCTGGTGATCGACCGCGAAGACGAGATCCTCAAGGCCACCCTGGTGTGCGCCGACGGCGAGGTACTGCGCAAGTAGAACGCGGGGCGCCACAGCGCTACAGCAACGATCAGGCAACGATCACGCAACGATCACGCAACGATCAGGCAACGATCAGGCAACGATCACGCAACTAAGGGAGGACGGGCCGCGGCCCGTTGTCACATCAACGTCAAGAGGGAGGCAACATGGAAGTCAGTCACACCATCATCAATCTCATTATCTTCGTGCTGGCCATTTACGTCGGCTACCACGTCGTCTGGACCGTCACACCCGCACTGCACACGCCCCTGATGGCGGTTACCAACGCCATCTCGGCGATCATCATCGTCGGCGCCATGCTGGCCGCCGGTCTTACCAGCGGCATCGTCGGCCAGGTGTCCGGCACCCTGGCGGTGGCGCTGGCGGCGGTCAATGTGTTCGGCGGCTTCATGGTCACCCAGCGCATGCTCGAGATGTTCCGTAAAAAGGAGCCGAAAGCGAAGGCCGCGCCAGCAGCCAAGGCGGGGGAGCACGCATGAGCTACATCAGCATGAACCTGGTGACGATGTTCTACCTGATCGCGTCGGTGTGCTTCATCCAGGCGCTCAAGGGCTTGTCGTCGCCGGCCACCGCGCGTACCGGTAACGCCTTCGGCATGAGCGGCATGGCCATTGCCACCATCACCACCGTGGCGCTGATCTTCAAGCTGCAGGCGCAAGCGGCCAGCAGCGGGGGCCTTGGCTTCACCCTGGTGCTGATCGGCGTGGTGGTGGGCGGCGGCATCGGCGCCTTTGCCGCCAAAAAGGTCGAGATGACCAAGATGCCGGAACTGGTCGCTGCGATGCACTCGCTGATCGGCCTGGCCGCGGTCTGCATCGCGATCGCCGTGGTGGCCGAACCGTGGGTGTTCCAGATCACGACGCAGGGCGTGGCGCTGCCGTTCGGGAACCGCCTGGAACTGTTCATCGGCACCTTTGTCGGCGCGGTGACCTTTTCGGGTTCCGTGATCGCCTTCGGCAAGCTGTCGGGCAAATACAAGTTCCGCCTGTTCCAGGGCGCGCCGGTCAGCTTCCCGGGCCAGCACATGCTCAACCTGGGCATCGCGGTCGCGCTGATCGCGCTCGGCCTGGTGTTCTGCTTCGCGCCTGGCGTGGAGCCGGCCTGGACCCCGTTCATCATCATGGCGGTGCTGGCGTTCATTCTCGGCGTGTTGATCATCATTCCGATCGGCGGGGCCGACATGCCGGTGGTGGTGTCGATGTTGAACAGCTATTCCGGCTGGGCGGCGGCGGGCATTGGTTTTTCGCTCAATAACTCGATGCTGATCATCGCCGGTTCGCTGGTCGGTTCCTCCGGCGCGATCCTGTCGTACATCATGTGCAAGGCGATGAACCGCTCGTTCTTCAACGTGATCCTGGGCGGCTTCGGGGGTGATCCGGCGGCGGCCGTCGCCGGCGGCGCGCAGGAACAGCGTCCGGTCAAGTCGGGTTCCGCCGACGACGCGGCCTTCATCATGAGCAATGCCGAAACCGTGATCATCGTGCCGGGCTACGGCCTGGCGGTGGCGCGCGCCCAGCACTCGCTCAAGGAACTGGTCGAAAAACTCACCCACAAGGGCGTGATCGTCAAGTACGCGATCCATCCGGTGGCGGGACGCATGCCGGGCCACATGAACGTGCTGCTGGCCGAAGCCGAGGTGCCGTACGACCAGGTGTTCGAGATGGAAGACATCAACGGCGAATTCGGCCAGACCGACGTGGTGCTGGTGCTGGGCGCGAACGACGTGGTCAACCCGGCGGCCAAGGATCCCAAGTCGCCGATCGCCGGCATGCCGATCCTGGAGGCGTACAAGGCCAAGAGCATCATCGTCAACAAGCGTTCGATGGCGTCCGGCTATGCGGGGCTCGATAACGACCTGTTCTACCAGGCCAACACGATGATGGTGTTCGGCGACGCCAAGAAGGTGATCGAGGCGATGGTCAAGGCGGTCGACTAGAATCAGCGGCAAGCAATCAGCAGCAAAAAAACGCCGCCCTGTCACAGAGGGCGGCGTTTTTTTATGGGCCGGCAGGCTGCGGTCAGGCGGCCTGGCGCTGTTCCAGCACCTGCACGTTGTCGCCGCCGTCGATGACGATGCGGCGCGGCTTGAGGGCCTCGGGCACTTCGCGCACCAGTTCGATGGTCAGCATGCCGTTGTCGAACGAGGCCGTGGTGACCTTGACGTGGTTCGCCAGCTGGAAGCGCTGCTCGAAATCGCGTGCCGCGATGCCGCGGTGCAGGTAGGTAGGCTGCGTGTCCTCTTTCTGCTTGCGGCCGGTGATCTGCAGACTGTCGCGCTCGGTGATGATCTCGACTTCCGACCGGTCGAAGCCGGCCAGCGCCATCACGATGCGGTACTTGTCGTCGCTGACCAGTTCAATGTTGTACGGTGGATAGCTGGGCTGCGCGTCGGCGCGCTGCGATTCGAGCAGGGTGGCCAGGCGGTCGAAGCCGATAGCGGAACGATACAGAGGAGCAAGGTCGAATGTGCGTATGATAAATATCCTTTTAGAAGTTAAGCGATAGGTTGACGGACCTCCGTGGAGCATCCGTTGAATCCAATCTAAAGGCGGGCACGACTATTTTCAAGGCCTTGAAAAAGACGGTTTTTTGCCCAATAGGCCGAAAAATATCCTGAAAATTTTTTGATCGGGCAAAAATGATTCGGCGGCCTCGTCCGCGCCGCCGCTCCTCTTGCCGCCGCCGCGCGCATGCAAGCAGGAAACCAAATGCACGAGTGTTGTACCTGTTGCCGGCAGGCCTCCTGCGGCAAAGTGTCTCGTTTGGGTGTCTATTCTTGTCTCTTTTTGTCTCGTTTTGTCTTGTTTGAACCAAGCCCCCGAGCCGCTAGCCAAATGAGACAAAACGAGACAAAACGAGACAGAACAAGACAGCGAAACGAGACAGTTTGCCGCAGCAGGCCGCCCGGCAATAGGGACAACGCTCCGCTGTTTGCGTAACGGTTTGCAACTCAGAGCCAGGACAGGAGCACGGCATGCCGCGGCGGGCGGGGGCACCGTGTACGTGCCAGCGGAGCTTGAAAGAACCGTAGCGAGTGATGCACGTTCAGCCGGCCACTTGCAAGGGGGCGGCTGGCGCGTTCTCTCGCCGCTCGCGCCGGTTTTTCGAGGTCCCCTACAGCGTGCGGGTATAGATCAGCGTGTAGGTATCGACACGCTCTAGCTGCCCCTTTGAGGGATCGAGAGAACGTACCTGCAAGGTGGCCGCGACGTACACATTGGCGGTGCGGTCATCGTACTCGACGACGATGGTGGGATTGCCCAGGAATGGCGCCTTGGCGTACACCCGTTCCGGGTGGGCGTACGGAATGCGGGGATCGGGAATTTCCTTGTTGAGGTCCACGGTGTGGCTCAACTGCGTGCCGTCGCGCGCGCGCCACTTCATTTCCATCAGCCCGGTGAACGCCTTGTAGTAACCCGCTGTCGAGCCGGGGACCCGGTTGATGTCGGACGCCAGTTTTTCGCGCGCGACCTGGGTGACGCATAGCTGGCTGACCAGGCCCGCATAGTTCAGCCAGGCGTTGGTGACGCCACTGTAGCAAGTCAGTCCAATGTTGTGCGTCGAATAGCCGATCCCCTTGTCGTTCGATGTCGCGGCGCATCCTTGCAGCAGTAAAAGTCCAGCTAACAAAGGACCGAGCGCTTTTGTTGCTAACGATGTTGGTAGGTTCATGCCGGATTTCCTTTGATGGTCAGGGGCGCGGCAGCGATCGGCCCAGGCATCGGGTCAATGAGCATGCCGGTCGCAGCGTGCGGGTAGGGATCAGTGTGTACGTGTACGCAAAAAGTATATTTTGCATCATTTCAGAGCGTGCGCAACATCATTTTTTGTTGCTTACCGCTCAAACAGGGTCATTGCGGGCCATGCAGCTTCGCAGGCAATGAGGCGATGCCTCAGCCGCCGCGCACCCGATTGCGGCCCGCGTTCTTCGCCTCGTACAGCGCCGCGTCCGCGCGCGTGAGCGCCTCGTTGAACGGCATCCCCGGCGCCAGCTGCGCCAGCCCGATGCTGATCGTCACGCGCACCTGCTCGCCGTGCGGCGTGACGATGGCGCCGTCTTCCACCGCTCCGCGAATGCGGTCCGCCACCACGTTGGCGGTAGCGCCGTCCAGCCCCAGGAACAGCAGGCAGAATTCCTCCCCGCCGGTGCGCGCGACAAAGTCGGTGGCGCGCGAGGCCATGCCGATCAGGCCCGCCACCGCAACGAGCACCGTGTCGCCGGCGGCGTGGCCATACTGGTCGTTGACCTTCTTGAAGAAATCGATATCGGCGATGCCCACGCAGGTCAGCGCGCCGCTGCGGGCCGCCCGTGCGCAGGTGAGCAGCGCTTCCGCGTCGAAGGCGCGCCGGTTCGGCAGGCCGGTCAGGGCATCGCTCAGCGCCTGCTTTTCCAGCCGCGCCAGCAGCGCATCGCGCTCGGCCTCCATGCGGCGGTGCGCGCGCAAGTCTTCCAGAAAGGCGCCGAAGTAGCGCTTGCCCTCGTGGACGCCGAGGTCGATCGCCTTCATTGCGATCGGGACCATCTCGCCGGTGCGGTGCCGGCTCGCGAATTCGCGCACCTGCCCGAGCACCGTCGACTCCTTGCAGCTGTCCAGGTAGGCGCGCACGTAGCGCTCGTGCTGGCCCGCCAGGTTGGCCGGCAGCAGGCCGGTCAGCGGCTGCCCCAGCGCCTCGCCCGGCGCGTAACCCGACAAGGTCTGCATCGCGCCGTTCTGGTAGCGAATGGCGCCGAGCGCGTTCTCGAGCAGGCGCAGGGAGACAGTGCAGGGCAGGGTGTCGAGCATGATCGGAGCCGCAGGGACGGGGGACTGTACCGACCTTAGCATACAAGTTTCTCAATATCATGAAAAATTGCCGGGATTTCGCGCAGCTTGACCCTTGGCGACATCAATGAATACAAGCACACAACATTGCTGTTCCGCTTGTCGCATCACAAACACAAGACGCGCTGAATTTGTCCTATGTTGATATTGCGCTATTTAACTCGCCGGGCAAGTTCGGTATATTTCTTTGGGGATAGTATTTCTTATGTCGCATCACGCCATGTGCAAGCGGCCCGGCAACCGACAACTGAAAGGTCAACGACCATGTTTAAGAACGTGACGATCAAGGCACGGCTCATTTTTGTCATCGGGGTAATCAGCGCCATTTCGCTGGCGATCGGATTGATCGGCTTGCGCAACCTGAGCGTGACCAACGCCTCGCTCAAAACGGTGTACGAGGACCGCCTGGTGGCGGCGGGCATGCTGGCCGAAGTGCTCACGCAGATCCAGCAAAACCAGAACACGCTGGCGTTGGCGGTCAGCGGCGACCCGGCCAAGCTGCCCGAGGCCGGTAGCGATGTCGAGCAGCGTGTACAGAGCAATACGGCGCTCTGGGGCAAGTACATGGAAACCTATCTGACGGAGGAAGAGAAGACCCTCGCCGCCAAATTCACGGCCAGCAGGGAAACCTTCGTGACGCAGGGGATCAAGCCGACGCTGGCGGCGTTCAAGGCCAAGGACGTGCCGGGCGCCGTCGCGCTGGTGCAAGGTGCGCTCACTCAGAACTTCCAGCCGGTGCGCGACCATATGCGCAACCTGATCAACTACCAGCTTACCGTCGGCAAGTCCGAGTACGAGCAGGCTACGGCACGCTTCGAGACGGCGCGCGCGCTGGCCATCGGCCTGATTGTGCTGAGCATCGCGCTGGGCTTGATGATGGGTACCGCGCTCATTCGCGGCATCTCGCGCTCGATCGCCGAGGCGCTGCGCTTCGCCAACAACATCGCCGGCGGTAACCTGACCGACACCGTCAAGATCGAATCGAACGATGAAATCGGCCAGCTGCTGGCGGCGCTGCAAAAGATGAACGACAGCCTGGTCGAAGTGGTGCGCCGGGTACGCAGCGGCACCGAGACGATTTCGGTGGCGTCCTCCGAAATCGCGGCCGGCAACCTGGATCTGTCGAGCCGCACCGAGGAGCAGGCCAGCTCGCTGGAGGAAACCGCGTCGTCGATGGAGGAACTGACCTCCACCGTCAGGGCGAGCGCCGACAACGCGCGCCAGGCCAGCACCCTGGCCGCGACCGCGTCGGACGTGGCCACCAAGGGCGGCAACGTGATCGGCAATGTGGTCGATACGATGGGGCGCATCAATGAGGCCAGCAACAAGATCGTCGACATCATCGGCGTGATCGACGGGATCGCGTTCCAGACCAATATCCTGGCCCTGAACGCGGCGGTGGAAGCGGCGCGCGCGGGCGAGCAGGGACGCGGGTTTGCGGTGGTGGCGAGCGAAGTGCGCAACCTGGCGCAGCGCTCGGCCCAGGCAGCCAAGGAGATCAAGGGCTTGATCGGCAGTTCGGTCGAGCAGGTCGAAGCGGGCAGTAAACTCGTGAACGAGGCGGGCAGCACGATGGACGATATCGTCCAGAGCATCCGCCGCGTGACCGACATCATGGGCGACATTGCGGCGGCCAGCGCCGAGCAGACCCTGGGGATCGATCAGATTAACCAGGCGGTCACGCAGATGGATCAGGTGACGCAGCAGAACGCGGCGCTGGTGGAAGAAGCGGCGGCGGCGTCGGAAGCGATGCAGGACCAGGCGCGCCAACTGGCCGAGGTGGTCAGCGTGTTCAAGTTGAGTGCGGGCGTGGCAGCGGCGGCGCCGCGGCAGATGGCGGCCAGGCCGGCGCCGAAAGCGGTGGCGCGCGCGCCGCTGAAGAAGCAGTTGTCCAGCACCGCGCCGACCGAGGATTGGGAAGAATTCTAAGCGCGTCGTTCCCGCGCAGGCGGGAACCCAAGTTATTCGCCCAAGCTACGGCAGGTACTTGGGTTCCCGCCTGCGCGGGAACGACGGTCTTCAATCTACCGGCTGGCGCTCACCGTCGTCCGTACATCATCCACTCCCCCAGCAAATTCTTGGCCGGGTTGAAGGTATCGAGCAGCCCTAGCGACAAGCCCAGCAGCGCCTGCCCCGGCCCCTGATGCGCGAACGCGCGCGCCATGCTGTCGGTCAGCTCCACCACCAGCTTGCGGTCCGTGCGGCGCTCCTTCGCAAACGCCTCCAAGGCCGCCGGCCCCGCATCGCGCGCCAGCAAGCGCGCCAGCACCGCCGCGTCGCGCAGCCCCAGGTTCAAACCCTGCCCGGCCACCGGATGCAAGGTCTGCGCCGCATTCCCGATCGCCACCGTGCGCCCGGTCGCACCCGGATCGGCATTCAGGCCGAGCGGATACGCAACGCGCGCGCTGGTTCCGGTCATCCGTCCCAAACGCTGCCCGAACGCCTCGCCCAGCTGCGCCAGGAAGCGCGCGTCGTCCAGCGCCAGCAGCACTTGCGCGCGCTCCGGCCGCACGCACCATACGAGCGCATATTGATGGCCGTCCGGGCCGTCCTGCGGCAGCATGGCCAGCGGCCCTTCTTCGGTAAAGCGCTCGTACGCCCGATGCGCAAGCGGCGCGCTGGTGCTCACGCGCGCAATGACTGCCGTCTGCCGGTAATCGTGCGTGCGCGAGCGGGCATCCTGTTCGCCGGACACGCCGCCTTCGGCCTGCACCACCACCGCCGCCTCCAGCGCGCGCCCATCGTCGAGCGTGAGGGCGACGTTGTCCGCATGCTCCGCATGCCCGGCCACGCGCGCCGGCCGCAGCACCGCCACCCCGGCGCGCTCGCACGCCCCCGACAGCGCCGCCACCAGGTCGCCATAACGCGCCACATAACCGAGCGCCTCGACGCCATGCTCGCTGCGGTCGATCAGGCTGCGTCCGAACTGCCCGCGCCGCGACACATGCACCTGGTGGATCGCCGTCGAAGGCAGCGGCCAGGCGCCGATGTCCTCGAGCAGCATGCGGCTGCCGTACGACAGCGCGATCGAGCGCGGGTCGGAGAGGGCCACGCCGAGCGCCTTGGCGTCGATCAGGCCGATGCGCGTGCTGTCCATGCCGCGCCGCGCCAGCAGGGCGGCCAGCGCCATGCCGACCGGCCCGGCGCCGCAGATTGCCACGTCAAACTTGGTAGGTGTTGTATCCATCAGGGTCGCATCAGTTGTTCGATATCGTCGGCCAGCTTGGGCGCCGCCGCGCTCAGGATGGTGTGGCCGTCTTGCGTGAGCAGCACGTCGTCTTCGATGCGGATGCCGATGTGCCAGAACTGTTCCGGCACGCCTTCGGCGGGACGCACGTAGATGCCCGGTTCGACCGTCAGCACCATGCCGGGCCGCAGCGGGCGCGATGGCTTGTCGTCGAGCGTGACGTCGCGGTAGGCGCCGGCGTCGTGTACGTCCAGGCCCAGCCAGTGGCCGGTGCCGTGCATGTAGAACTGCTGGTGCGCGCGCTCGGCGATCACGTCGTCGACGCCGCCGAATTTGTCCTTCGCCAGCAATCCCAGGTCGAGCATGCCCTGCGCCAGCACGCGCGTGGCGGCGTCGTGGATGTCGCTGTATTTTTGGCCCGGCCGCACCACCGCCAGCGCGGCGTTCTGCGCGGCCAGCACCAGCTCGTAGAGCGTGCGCTGCGGCCCGCTGAAGCGGCCGTTGACCGGGTAGGTGCGGGTGATGTCGGCGGCGTAGCTGTCGAGCTCACAGCCGGCGTCGATCAGCACCAGGTCGCCGTCGCGCGTTTGCGCGTTGTTGGCGTTGTAGTGCAGTACGCAGGCGTTCGCGCCAGCGGCCACGATCGGCGTGTAGGCCGGATACTGGGCGCCGTTGCGGCGGAACTCGTGCAGCAGTTCGGCCTCGATTTCATATTCGAACATGCCCGGCTTCGACGCCTTCATCGCGCGCGCGTGCGCCAGGCCCGAGATGGTCGCCGCGCGCAGCATCACGGCTTGCTCGGCGTCGTCCTTGAACAGGCGCATCTCGTCGAGCATCGCCAGCAGGTCGTGCGCCACCGCCGGCGCGGTGACGCCGGCGCGCGCCTGGCGCCGCACCGCCAGCAGCCAGTTCTTCATCTGCATGTCGAGCGCCGCGCTGTGCCCGAGCGCGTAGTACGCGGCCGGGGCGTTGGCCAGCAGCCTGGCCATTTCGCTATCGAGTTCGTCGACCGGGAAGGCGCAATCGAATCCAAAGGCGATGCGCGCGCCGTCGGGACCGTGGCGAAAGCCATCCCAGATTTCGCGCTCGACGTTCTTCTGGCGGCAGAACAGGATGGCCTGCGCCGCCGTGGTGCCGTGGGCGGCCACCAGCACCAGCACGCTGTCCGGTTCCGTAAAACCGGTCAGGTAGTAAAAATAGCTGTCGTGGCGGTACGGGTAGTCGCTGTCGCTGTTGCGCTGTACTTCGGGCGCGGTCGGCAAGATGGCCACGGCGCCCGGCTGCATGGCCGCGCACAGGCGCGCGCGCCGGGCCGCGAATGGCGTACTTGTGTGGCAAGGCGCGCTGCTCATGATTGCGCCTTGCGCGCGCCCAGCGGCGCGTTCAGTTCTTCCAGTTGCGCCACGGTGCCGACGTTGACCCAGTCGCCCTCGTAGATTTCGCCGCCGACCTGGCCCAGGTCCGCGTACTGGCGGATCAGGGCGCCCAGGCGCGCATGCGTGCCCGGACGAATAGCCTTGAACATCTCCGGCCGGTACACCCCGATGTTCGAAAAATTCCACTTCTGCTCACCGTGGTTGGCCACCTGGTACATGGTCAGAGCGAAGTCGCCCTCAAGATTGTGGAAGGGGTTGGGCGTGAGGTAGATCCAGCAGGCGTCGCGTTTCTCGGGCGGGTAGGGCTGGCCCCACATGTCTTCGTCGACCAGCACGTCGGTCACTTGCGCAAAATCGAAGTACGGGCAGTAGATGTCGGCCGACAGCACCAAAAACGGTGCGTCGCCCAGCAGGTGCAGCGCGTTGGCGATGCCGCCGGCCGTTTCCAGCGCCACCGTTTCGGGCGAGTAGACGATGCGCGCGCCGTACTTGCCGCCGTCGCCCAGTTCACGCTCGATCGCTTCGCCCATGTACGCGTGGTTGATGACGATCTCGGTGATCCCGGCGCGTACCAGGTTCAGGATATGCCAGACGATCAGCGGGCGACCGCGCACCTTCAGCAGCGGCTTGGGGCAGGCGTCGGTCAAGGGGCGCATGCGTAAGCCGCGGCCGGCGGCCAGGATCATCGCTTTCATGATTGGCTCCCCATCAGAAGGTGTAGCCCACTTGCGGCACCTTGTCTTCGAAGGCGTCGAGCAGGCGCGCCAGCGGCTTGAGGACGATGTAGCGGTTGCAGGTCTTGCGCACGTAGTCGATCACGGTCGGCAGGTCGCCCAGGTACACGCCCTTGCCGTCGCGGTAGTTCAGGCGGCAGAAGATGCCGAGGATTTTCAGGTGCCGCTGCAAGGCCATGAATTCGAAGTCCTGGTAGAACGCGTCGATGTCCGGATTGACCGGCAGCCCGACCGCCTTGGCGCGCTGCCAGTAGCGTACCACCCAGTCGAGCACGATTTCTTCGTCCCATTGCACGTAGGCGTCGCGCAGCAGCGAGGCCAGGTCGTAGGTGACCGGGCCGAACACGGCATCCTGGAAGTCGAGCACGCCAGGGTTGCCCTGGTCCATGAACATCAGGTTGCGCGAATGGAAATCGCGGTGCATGAAGACTTGCTGCTGGGCCAGGTTG
The DNA here is from genome assembly GCF_011682185.1 of Massilia genomosp. 1. NCBI lineage: Bacteria > Pseudomonadati > Pseudomonadota > Betaproteobacteria > Burkholderiales > Oxalobacteraceae > Massilia > Massilia genomosp. 1. The sequence continues at coordinate 115,006 of NZ_WHJF01000005.1, read as the reverse complement.
TTGGCGATGATCGCGTCGAACACCTTGGCCAGGGTGGCGCTCTGGACGTCGGTCATGGTCACGCCCAGATGCTTGCCGACGAACCATTCCGGGAACAGGTTCAGCTCGCGTTCGATGAAGGCGCGGTCGTACTCGGGCAGCACGCCCGGCTCGCTGGCGAGCTGGAACTTGACCAGCGCGTCGACCGCGTCCGAGTACATGAACGGCGCGTTGTCGACGTCGAGCCGTTGCAGATAGGTGGTGCTGCCCAGGTCCGACAGCAGCAAAAAGCCGTTGGCCACGTCCTGCGCCACGATGGCGGGCACGCTCACGCCGGCGGCCAGCAGCAAGCCTTGCACATGGATAAAGGCGGGCACGTTTTCGCGCTCGGGCGGGGCATCCATGGCGATCAGGGTCGCGCCCAGTTTGGCGCGCAGTTCAGGGGCGACGTCGAGCCGGAAGTAGCGGCGGAAGCTGGCGTCGGCCGAGGCCGGACGGCGCGATTCGACCTGGACCAGGCCGAGCGTGCCGAGCCAGGTGGTGAGCTGCGTCAGGCGGGTGTCCGACGATGTTGCGGGGGTGGTGGGGAGCGATGAGGACATGTTGCAGCCTGAGAATCCGATTGAAGGTGAAGATTCCCATATAATAAGGGATTAACCTCAAAAAATCGCCTGCCATGGTGTTTGCACACGTCATTTCATGAGCTTGAAAAAACCGGCAGCTCCCCCCTCGCAGCGTTGGGCCTATGCCCTGACGGCGCTCGTCACCGCCACCGCGGTGCCGCTGCACGCCCAAACCGTCCAAAAGCGCGAACGTACCGAAGATCCCAACCTGCCCGTCACCGTGCGCGCGGAAGAAATCTCCGGCCGCCCCGAACGCGAACTCATTCTTGAGCGCAAAGTTGAATTGAGCCGGGGACAAACCCGGATGAAAGCCGACCGCGCCTGCTTCAAGAATGTCGAGAATGAAGTCACCGCGAACGGCAATGTCTGGATGGAACGCTTCGGCGATACCTACACGGGCGAGGAGGTGCAGCTGAACCTGTCGTCGGGCAAGGGCTGGGTACTCCATCCCGAGTACCGCATGGAGGTCAACAATGCGCAGGGCTCGGCCAGGCGCGTCGACTTCATCAGCGAAGACGAGGCCATCGTCAGCGACGGCACCTACACCACCTGCGAAGGCTTGTTGCCCGACTGGTACCTGAAATCGAACACCCTGCGCCTGGACGCCGGGCGCGATGTGGGCGTGGCCGGCAAGACGGTCATCTATTTCAAGGGCGTGCCGATCATCGGCGCGCCGGCGCTGTCGTTCTCGCTGTCGGGCGCGCGCCGCTCGGGCTGGCTGCCGCCGACCATCGGTTTCCGCTCCAAGGGCCGGGCCGAAATCCTGCAACCTTATTATTTCAACATCGCGCCGAACCGCGACCTGACCGTGTATCCGCGCTGGATGCTCGACCGTGGCCTGCAGATGGGCGCGACCGGACGCTATATCGGCGAAAACGACTACGGCGGCTACGAGGGCAAGACCCACGCCGAAGTCCTGCTCAACGACAAGATCACCAAGACCGACCGCTGGCGCTTCGATTCGCAGCACACCCAGGGCGTCGCGCCCGGCTGGTCGTATGGCTGGAACCTGAAGGCGGCCTCGGACGATAATTATCCGAGCGACTTCTCGCAGTCGATCTCGACCAGCGCGGAACGCCAGCTGATCCGCGAAATCCGCACCGACTACCGCACCCGGTTCTGGAGCGCCTCGGCGCGCGTGCAGAGCTACCAGGTGCTGCAGGACCCGGTCTCGGCGACCGACCCGAGCCGCACCGTGCCGCGCCCCTACGACCGCTTGCCGGAACTGCTGTTCCACGCCGGCCGCTACGACGTCAAGGGCTTCGACTGGGCGGTCGACTCGGAAATGACGCGCTTCTCGCATCCCGACCTGCCGACCGGCAACCGGGCGGTGGTGGTCTCGCAGCTCAGTTATCCGATCGTGCGTCCCGGTTATTTCGTCACGCCCAAGCTGATGCTGCACGCCAGCGCCTACGAGCTCGAAAAAACCAAGGCCGACGCCCCGCGCACGCTGACCCGCACCTTGCCCACCTTCTCGCTCGACAGCGGGCTGGTGTTCGAGCGCGACGCCAAGCTGACCGGGCGCAAGATGACCCAGACCCTGGAGCCGCGCCTGTTCTACGTCTACACGCCGTACAAGGACCAGAGCAAGTTCCCCAACTTCGACACCTTCGAGGCCACCTTCAACCTGGCCCAGATCTTCAACGAAAACCGCTTCATCGGCAACGACCGCGTGTCGGACGCCAACCAGGTGACGGCGGCCCTGGTCTCGCGCTTCTTGGAGACCAACGGCGCCGAGCGCCTGCGCCTGGTGCTGGGCCAGCGCTTCTACCTGAACGAGCAGCGCGTCCAGCTGGCCAACACGCCGCGCACCGAAAACCGGTCCGACGTGCTGCTGGCCGCCTCGGGTCGTATTTCCGACAAATGGAGCTTCGACAGCGCCGTGCAATACAATGCCAGCGCCAGCAGCGTGGTGACGCAGAACTACGGCGTGCAATGGCAGCCGGGCGAGAAGAAGGTGATCAACGCCGAGTATCGCTATTTGCGCGACGTCGTCAAGAATGCGATGGTATCGTCCCAGTGGCCGCTGTCGAAACGCTGGTATGGCGTGGGCCGGGTCACGTATTCGGTGCTGGAACATAAAGTCGTCGAGAGCCTCGTCGGTCTCGAATACCAGGCCGACTGCTGGGTGTTCCGCATGGGGGGGCAGCGTTTCGTGACCACCACGCGCAACACCTCGACGCCGATCTTCTTCCAGCTGGAACTGAACGGCTTGTCCAAGCTCGGTTTCGGCAGCCCGCTCGAATCGTTTTACAAGAGCGTTCCAGGCTATACGAGACTGAACCAGGGCTCGGGCCGCTAAGCGGGACGTCGGATTGTTTTATTCACATGAATATGAGTTCCCAGATTATGCGCAATATCCGTATGCACCAACTCAAGATCGCCGCCGCCCTGCTGTGCGCCCTGACCGCCGGCCAGGTGGCCGCGCAAGCCACGCCGGCCAAACCTGCGGCCGCCGCCGCCAAGCCGTCCAGCGGCTTTTTGCCGCCGGCCTCGGCCTCGGCCAACGTCATCGATTCGATCGCCGTGGTGGTCAACGATGAAGTCATCACCCGCAACGAAATCAGCGCCCGCGTGCGCGCCGTCGAAGGCGCGATGAAGTCGCAAAACGCGCCCGTGCCCGAGGCGGCCGACCTGCAGCGCCAGGTCATCGAACGCATGATCGTCGAACGCGCCCAGATGCAGCTGGCCAAGGAGATGGGCGTGCGGGTCGACGACACCATGCTCGACCGCGCCATCGGCCGCATCGCCGAGCAGCAGAAGCTGTCGGTGCAAGAGATGCGCAACCAGATGGAAAAGAGCGGCACCACCTTTGCCGCCTTCCGCGAAGAGATCCGCAGCGAAATCATGATGCAGCGCCTGCGCGAGCACGAAGTCGACAACAAGATCCAGATTTCCGACGCCGAAGTCGACACCTACCTGGCCGCCGAAAAAGCCGCCGCCGCCGACAAGGTCGAGATGAACCTGGCGCAGATCATGGTGCGCATTCCCGAAAACGCCTCGCCCGAGCAGATCGCCGCGCGCCGCGCGCGCGCCGACGATGTGATGCGCCAGTTGCGCACCGGCGGCGACTTCGCCAAGATCGCCGCCACCTACTCCGATTCGAGCGATGCGCTCAAGGGTGGCGAAATCGGCTGGCGCGCCGCTGACCGCTTGCCGCCGCTGTTTTCCGACGCGCTCGGCAAACTGAAACCTGGCCAGGTCACGCCGGTCCTGAAAAGCACCACCGGTTTCCACATCCTGAAAATGGTCGACAAGCGCAACCTGGCCGACGCCAGCGCGCCGGCGGCGGTGCAGCAGACGCGCGCGCGCCACATCCTGCTCAAGGTCAGCCCGACCATGACGGCGGCCGACGCCAAGCGCAAGCTGACCGAATTGAAGGAACGCCTCGACAACAAGGCTGCCAAGTTCGAAGAACTGGCGCGCCTGTTCTCCAACGACGGTTCGGCCAGCAAGGGCGGCGACCTCGGTTGGCTGTACCCGGGCGACACCGTGCCCGAATTCGAAACCGTCATGGCCACCCTGAAACCGGGCGAACTGAGCGACGTCATCGAAACCCCGTACGGCTTTCACCTGATCGAAGTCATGGAACGCAAGAGCGATGACCAGAACAAGGAACGGGTGCGCATGGCTGCGCGCCAGGTGATCCGCGACCGCAAGCTCGAAGAAGCGACCGAAGACTGGGCGCGCCAGGTGCGCGACCGCGCCTACGTCGAATTCCGCGACGAGAACAAGTAAGCATGCGCCAGGCAAGCATACGGCCGGCGATCGCCATCACCACGGGCGAACCGGCCGGGATCGGGCCGGAAATCTCGATCCGCGCTGCCTGGGCCATGCGCGCGCAGGTCAACTGCGTGCTGCTCGGCGACGCCGCCTTCCTGGCGCTCACCGCCAGCCTGATCGACCCCGATATCAAACTGGCCGCCTTGTCGGTGCAGGCGCTGCGGAGCGGCGGCCTGCCGCACTTCGGCCCGGCGCGCATCTGCGTCATCGACGTGCCGCTGGGCGCCCATGTGGTGCCGGGCGTCCTGGACCCGGCCAACGGCCGCGCGGTGCTGGCCACGCTCGACCTGGCGGTCGAAGGCGCACGCGCCGGCTGGTTCGACGCCATGGTCACCGCGCCGCTGCAAAAGAGTACCATCAACGACGCCGGCGTGGCCTTTTCGGGCCATACCGAATACCTGGCCGAACAGACCGCCACCGCGCAGGTGGTGATGATGCTGGCCGGCGAAACCGCGCCTGACAATGTTGCGCTGCGGGTGGCGCTGGCCACCACCCATTTGCCGCTCAAGGATGTGTCGGCGGCGATCACGCGCGACGGTTTGGCGCGGGTGATCGATATCATTCATCACGACCTGAAAACCAGATTCGGCATTGCCGCCCCGCGCATCCTGGTCACCGGCCTCAATCCGCACGCGGGCGAGAACGGCTACCTGGGACGCGAGGAAATCGACACCATCACGCCGGCGCTGGAAGATGCGCGCGCGCGCGGCATCGACGCGCGCGGCCCGTATCCGGCCGATACGCTGTTCCAGCCCAAGTACCTGATGGACGCCGACTGCGTGCTGGCCATGTACCACGACCAGGGCCTGCCGGTGCTCAAGTACGCCACCTTCGGGCGCGGCGTGAACATCACCCTCGGCCTGCCGCTGATCCGCACCTCGGTCGACCACGGCACCGCGCTCGACCTGGCTGGCGCCGGGCTGGGACAAGCCGACTGCGGCAGCATGGAGCAGGCCATCCGCACCGCATTGCAGATGGTCGACGCACAGCGCGCATCACAGCCTTAGACCGCACCCTTAGAACAGAATCGAAAAGAAGAATATGAAACACGTCGCCCGCAAGCGCTTCGGCCAGAATTTTTTGACCGACAAACTCGTCCTCGATAACATCATCGACGCCATCGGACCCGAGAAGGGCCAGGCGATGGTCGAAATCGGGCCGGGCCTGGCCGCCATGACGGCGCTGCTGCTCAAGCGCCTCGACCACATGCACGTGGTCGAACTCGACCGCGACCTGGTCGCGCGCCTGGAAAACAACTTCCCGCGCGAGAAGCTGACCATTCATTCGGGCGACGCGCTCAAGTTCGACTACGGCCTCATTCCGGTACCGGAAGGGCAGAAGCTGCGCGTGGTCGGCAACCTGCCGTACAATATTTCAAGCCCGCTGCTGTTCCACCTGGCCGACTTCGCGCACCTGATCGAAGACCAGCATTTCATGCTGCAAAAAGAAGTCGTCGAACGCATGGTGGCGGCGCCCGGCAGCAAGACCTACGGACGCTTGTCGGTGATGCTGCAGTGGCGTTACGACATGTCGCTCATGTTCATCGTGCCGCCGACCGCGTTCGACCCGCCGCCGCAGGTGGAATCGGCCATCGTGCGCATGCTGCCGGTGCCGCCCGAACGCAAGCTGGCGTGCGACGGCCCGACCCTGGAGGCGGTGGTGATGAAGGCGTTCTCGCAGCGCCGCAAGGTGATCCGCAACTGCGTGGCGGGGATGTTTACCGAGGCCCAGCTGGTCGAGGCGGGGATCGATCCGTCCACGCGTCCGGAGACGGTCAGCCTGGAGCAGTACGTGGCGCTGTCGAATTTGCTCAAGAAACCGGCCTGACAGGAGGGCAGTCATGATCATGCTCAAAGTGCCGTACGCCGAAAAAGACGAGGCCAAGGGCCTGGGCGCGCGCTGGAACAAGGATAGCAAGCTGTGGTACGTGCCGGACGGGGTCGATGCGGCGCCGCTCCAGCGCTGGGTGCTCAAGGGCGTGCCGCCGCCAGCGTCGGGCAAGCCATCGGGTGCGCCGGCAGGCAGGGTCGATTCGTATGTGGGCAAGCAGGTCGTGGGAGCGCGCTATGCGGCGCTGGAACACGGATGCAATCCGTTCGAGGCGTGCGTGGAGTGCGGGCCGAAGCTGGCGGCGTCGGGATGGGCGGATGCGCGTGCCGAAGTGCTGCGGATTGTGGCTGGGCTGAAGACCTGATCTGGTTCCTTCGCTAACCGTTGGAGCCGTCGTCCCCGCGTAGGCGGGGATCCATAGCACCTATGATCAACGGTGCTATGGATTCCCGCCTGCGCGGGAATGACGGTTTTGAGGCAGGTGGGAACAAGGCCTGATCAGGCCGGTCCACCTTCCAAATCGCTCCTTACGTCCCGATCCGGCCACCATCATTCTTGGTAATGACGATGGTCGCCGAACGCGGGCGCTTGCCCGGGCCGTAGCCGGCGTTGCTCGGCCACTGGCTGGTGTACTTCGACGGATCGGCCAGGTTCGCCTGCGCCGTGGTCTCGCCCGGGTGCTGGATGTTGATGAACATCGACTTGCCATCCGGCGTTTCACAAATCCCCGTGATTTCCGAACCCGCCGGCCCGACCAGGAAGCGCTTGAGCGTGTCCGCTGTCGGCTTCTTGCCCACATACGTATCGACCGCCAGGGTGCCGCCAGCCGCTTTCGGATGGTTCAGGGTGAGCTTGGCGCCGTCGCCGACCGTGCCTGGCACCGCGGCCAGCATCATGCAATTGGTGACGTCGGTGTAGGCGCCATCGTCGGTCTGGATCCAGCAGATGCCGGTGTACGGGCTGAACGCCAGGCCGTCCGGGCTCGAGAAATCCTGGTCCGCCGTCAGGTTCGACAGGTTCACGAAGCCGCCGGCGGCGCCCGTTTCGGCGCCGAACAGGTATACATCCCACGTAAAGCTGGTCGCGGCAGCGGCGCCGGCGCCTTCTTTCATGCGCAGGATATGGCCGTTCGGGTTACCGCTTTGGGCCGAGCTGCCTTTCATGTCGGTGTAGGCGCGCGGGTTGGCGCTGTCCGGCGCCAGTTGCGACGAGGTCGGGTCGACCGCGCGGTTCGAGTTGTTGGTCAGCGAGTAGTAAATTTCGCCGTTGGCCGGATTGACCGAGCACCATTCAGGACGGTCCATCTTGGTCGCGCCCACCGCATCGGCGGCCAGGCGGGCGTTGATCGCAATGTCGGCCTGGTCGGCGAACTTGTATGCGCCGTACGCGGCGATGGCGGCGTTCGACATGGCCAGCTCGATCCACTGTCCGCTGCCGTCGGCATTGATCTTGGCGACATACAGCTTGCCGCTGTCGAGGTATTTGTCGCCGGTGGCCATGCGGTCCGTGGCGGTGGCGTCGGCGGCGGCCCAGACGGCGCTCGAGACGAATTTGTAGATGTACTCGTTGCGCGAATCGTCGCCCATGTAGACAGCGAGCTGCTGGCCGACCACCGGGTTGCCGAAGGCAGCGCTTTCGTGGGCGTAGCGGCCCAGGGCCGTGCGCTTCTTGGCCGACTTGGACTTGTCGTACGGGTCCATTTCGACGATGTAGCCCATGCCGTTCATTTCGTTGCGGTAGTCGTCGCTGCCGTCCGTCGACGCGCCTTTTTTGCTGATGTCCCAGCGTGCGTACTTGTCGTCGGTGCCGGCGCTTTCCCAGCCGTGGCGCGAGGTGGCGCCCTGGTTGCGGCCGTAGCGCTTGAGCGAAGCGATGCTCTTGTCGCCGGCACGGGCGGCGTCGTCGGCGGCGCCGCGCACGAAGTAGCCGGACCAGTTTTCTTCACCGGTCAGGAACGAGCCCCACGGCGACTTGCCGGTGCCGCAGTTGTTCAGGGTGCCGCGCGTCTTGGTGGCGCTCGGCGAGTATTTGGTCTTGAGCAGGGCATTGCCGCGCGCGGGACCGGACAGTTCGATGTCGGTCAGCGGGGTAATGCGGCGGTTGAAGGAGGACTCTTTGACATACGACCAGGCCGCGCCGCTCTTCTTGACTTCGACCACGCTCACGCCGTGGATCGCCACTTCCTTGTCCACTTCGGACGCGGGGCGCGGCAGGGTGGTCACGCCGCCATTGGCGTGCAGGAAGAAGGACGACAGTTTCGAGTCCGTGGTCGCTTCATGGTTCACGGCCAGCAGGCCGCGGTCGGAACTGCTGGTGGTGGCGCTGCCGGTGGCCGACAGGCCATAGAACTCCATGCCGTCGTGATGGTCGCCGGCGCGGGTGTCGAAGTTGTCGTCGGTGCCGTCGTTCTTGAAGGCCGGGGTGGTGCCATTGAGCGGGTCGCCCAGCGCATAGATGACCGAGGCGGTGTAGCCGGCCGGGACGCTGACCATGTCGGCCAGGCTTTTCGGCACGGCCGTGAAGGCCAGCAGTTTTTCAGCCGGGACCGGCGGCGGGGTCGGCGTTGGCGTCGGCGTGACCGGCGCCGGGTCGTCGCTGCTGCAGGCCGACAGACCGACTGCGCCGAAAATCGCCGTGGCGGCCGAGGCCATGCCGCCGCGCAGCAGGCTGCGACGGCTCAGGCGGGCGTTCAGTACCGTGTTGAAGTGTTCGTTCGGCGAATCATTGCAGTCGATGTCATCTGGATCGATGGCGCTAACCAGATCGTTTGGCTTGTTCATGAAGGTCCTATGGCTGGGGGTTGATTTAGCAAGCCGGATTCTAGCCAGCCCAGATGACCGTGCCGTGACGGCAAGATGACAGGAAGATGACAAGCTATCAATCACCTGTCCGGTCCATTCAGAAATATCATTTCCAAATAGCCAACATTGCCCATTTTCATGCCATGATGGCGTGGCGCTTGCCGACCGGTTCGCCCCTACCATAAGGAACGTCATTCGATGAAATTTCCACGCACATTGTGTTTTCTGCCCGTCACCTTGGCTGTCAGCCTGCCCGGTGCGGCCGTCCTGGCGGCGCCTGCCGCCGGGGCCGCGCCAGTGGCCGAGAGCGCTGCCAACAAGGCGGTCCTGGAATATATTCGGGCCGAAATGCAGGAACGCCGCATCCCCGGCATGCAAATCCTTGTGATCCGGCATGGGAAGATGGTGCTGTCGGGCGCGTTCGGGGTGGCCACTATCCAGCACAAGGTGCCGGTGGGCGAGGGCACCGTGTTTTCGATCAATTCCGCGACCAAATCGTTTACCGGCGTAGCCATCATGCAGCTGGTCGAGCAGGGCAAGCTGGCGCTCGATGCGCCGGTCTCGCGCTACCTGGACGGTTTGCCGGGGTCGTGGCAGGGCGTGAGCATCGCCCAGTTGCTCAACCATACGTCCGGCCTGCCCGACGTCCTCGATGAGGAAGGCGATCTGCTGCCGGGCGGCATGGACGGAGCGTGGAAAACCGCCCTGGGCACGCCACTGCAGTTTTCACCCGGCCAGCGTTTCAGCTATAACCAGACCAATTATGTGCTGCTGGGGAAAATCATTGACCGCCTCGGCGGCAAGCCTTTCGTGGACTTCATCCGGGGCGGGCAGTTCGAGGTGGTGGGCATGCCCAACAGCAGTTTTGGCGACACCGGCGACATCATCATGGGCAAGGCCAATTCCTACCGCTTCCGGGGCAGCGAGCTGCGCAATGTGGTCGAAGAATTCCCCCCGGCCATGCGCACCGGCGCCGGCATGAATACCACCGCGACCGAGCTGGGCAAGTGGATCGTGGCCCTCCAGCAAGGGCGTCTGCTCACGCCGGCCAGCCTGGCGGCGATGTGGACGCCATCGACCTTTGCCGACGGGCGCCCGGCCCCGTGGGCCTTGGGCTGGCCGGCGATCCGCCGCGGCCTCGGGGTGCAGCGCGCAGTGGCCGGCAACGGCGGCGGACGTTCGGCTTTTTATGTGTATCCCGACGACGACCTGGCGGTCATCATCCTGACCAACCTGGCCGGGGGCCGGCCGGACCAGTTGATCGACACCGTGGCCGGTTTTTATGTGCCGGCCCTGCGCAAGAGCGCCGTGCGCTGAACCGCACGCCAGGGCAGCGAAGGCGGCCACGCCTGTAACGCCGGAACGGCGCCGCAAGCCGGAACGCAGGCTGAACGCAGGTGAGAACGAAAGCCGGGACAAAAAAAAGCCCGCTGTGAAGCGGGCTTGAAATCCAATTCTTTTTGAGGAGAGTTGGAGGAGACAGGTGCAATTATGCTGCGCTACAGCATATCAGGCCAATTTATCTTTGTAATATCAGTTATGCCTTTTGCAAATATCACCTGCGCAAGCCCTCGATCGCCTTACTTTTCGCGGCACAGCACGTTGACGTTGGTCACCTCGGCATCGCCCATTTCGCCGATGCCACGGTCGACCGAGCAGACCAGCTTGCCGCCGTCCGGCTGTTGCAGGACCGATACGCCGTAGCTGGTGCCGAAAGCGATCGCAGTGCCGAATTTATACGTTTGCGCATCCTTGGCGACCTTGATCCTGTCGCTGCTGCCGTTGATCAGCACCAGGTTCTCGCCCACATACGGCTTGGCCGCGCCATCGGCGCCGACGATCTTGACGTTGCCGCCGAGCAGATAGGTATAGTCCCTGCACGTAATGGTGACGCTGATGGACGCCTGGCGCCCGGCGGTGTCCGTGTTGTTGTCCGGGGTGCAGTCCTGGTGCAGCGCACTGGTTTTCACCTTGACGTCGTACTGTACGCCGTATTCGATGGTGTTAGGAAAGCGGAAGCTGGTGGCCTTGGCATCGACCGGCAAGTCGTTCATGCCGATATTGCTCAGGACCAGGCCCGAGTACTTCAGGTTGACGACTTTGCCTTCGACAGGGAAGGTCGCTTTGCCGCCGCACGCGGCCAGGCCCAGGGCGAGGGTCAGCAGCAGCGAGTGGCGCAGGACGGATGACTTCATGAAATTCTCCAGAGAAGATGGCGCCGCCCGCTCGGGGGCGGCGGCCGGGATCAGTTGCAGGTGATGAGGATATTGTCGACGTCGGTCTTGCCCATCGTGCCGATCGCGTTGTCAATGCGGCAAATCAGGCCGGGCGGCTGCTGCAGCACGCTCAAGCCGTACGCCTGGGTTTCGCCGACTTCGCCAAACTTGGTTTTCTTGTCTGCGGACTCGGTGGTCAGGTTGAACGCGGTCTCGTTGGCGGCAATAGTGAGGCGATAGGTGCCGTTGATGATCACCAGCGGACCGCTGGTCAGGCCGACGATCTTGCCTTTGACATCGTGCGGTTTCAGGGTGCAGCTCACGCCGATCTGGCCGATGCCGTAGTTGCTCGACTTGCCCTTGCCGTTGACCATCTTGCAGGTGGCGTTCGAGGGAATCGATTTGAAGGTAATGTCGTATTCGGTATTGACGGCGATCAGGTTCGGGAATACGAAGCTGCTCGCGAACGGCTCGACCTTCAATTCCGGTCCGCCCTTGTTCTGCAGCACCAGACCGTCGATGGTGACGCCCTGGACGCTGCCGCCCAGTTGCATGGTGCCATCGTCGTCGCCGCCGCAAGCGGCCAGGCTGAGCGCGCACGCAAGTGCCACGGCGGAACGCAGGTACAGATTTTTCATACTTTCTCCAAAACGAATGCGGGTAAGGTGGGGAGGCTGGGCCGCCGACGGACAGCCTGATATGGGCGTCATTTTAGAGCATTTGTCAACGTCGCGGCTCATTGCCTTGTATCGGGGTGTGATGCGGCCGCCGTGGCGCTCCCGTCCTGCTGCGCGCGCCCGACAGTCCGGTTGATTTTCAAGCCCTGCCTCGCTATGCTGGAAGCGGACCAACTACCGAGAAGAACATGCCGACCACGCCACGCCGCACCTGGCCCAAAGCCATCCTGTTCGACCTGGACGATACGCTGTGGCCGATCGCCCCGGTCATCCTGCAAGCGGAGCAAACCCTGCACGCCTGGCTGCACAGCAATGCGCCCCGGGTGGCCGAGCGCTTCACCATCGACGCCCTGCGCCAGGCGCGCCTGGCCTTGCTGGCGCAGCAGCCCGAATTCGAACTCGACCTGGGCGCCCTGCGCCGCGCCGGCCTGCTGTCGGCCTTCGAAGCGGCTGGCGAAGACGCGGCCAAGGTCGAGCAGGCCATGGTCCATTTCTATGCCGCGCGCAACGCCGTCATCCCCTACGACGACGTGGTGCCCGGCCTGTTGCGCCTGAAAGGCCGCAGCATGCTCGGCTCGGTTACCAATGGCAATGCCGACCTCCAGGCGATCGGCCTGTCGCACCATTTCAAGGTCTCGGTGGCGGCCAGCCAGTTCGGCCGCGCCAAGCCCGACGCCGCCATTTTCCTGGCCGCCTGCGCCGAGCTCGGGGTCGACCCGGCCGACGCGGTGTATGTGGGCGACGATGTGCTGCTCGACGTGCAGGGCGCCCAGCGAGCCGGCCTGCGCGCGGTTTGGCTCAACCGTACCGGCAGCGAGCGCCACCTCGAACACGGCGTGGCGCCGGACGCCATCTGCCGCAGTTTCGACGAGTTGCTCGACTGGCTCAAGCGCGAGCACGACTGAGGCGCCGAATGCGGCGCACGCGCCGCGCCGGCCACATAAAGCCCCGCCGCGCTGGCGAACGTGCATAATAAGCGCATCAGCACTCGTGCTTGGCCTTGTTTTTGTCCTTACCGCCCCTCACCTAGAATCATGCAACTCGATACCCGCGCGCAAACGCTGCTCAAAGCCCTGGTCGAACGGTATATCGCCGACGGCCAGCCGGTCGGATCGCGCGCGCTGTCGAAAATCTCCGGACTCGACCTCTCGCCCGCCACCATCCGCAACATCATGGCCGACCTGGAAGAACTCGGCTATGTGGCCAGTCCGCACACCTCGGCCGGCCGCATTCCGACCCCGCGCGGCTACCGCATCTTTGTCGATACCTTGCTGACTGTGCAACACCTCGACGAGCACGCGGTCGACGCGCGCCTGCGCCTGCCGGCCCAGCAGCCGCAAAAGATGATCGCCAATGCGGCGCAGATGCTGTCGTCGCTGTCGCAGTTCGCCGGCGTGGTGCTCAGCCCGCGGCGCGAATCGGTATTCCAGCAGATCGAATTCCTGCGCCTGTCCGAAAAGCGCATCCTGCTCGTCATCGTCGACCCGCGCGGCGACGTGCAGAACCGCCTGCTGTTGACCGAAGCCGACTACACGCCGGCGCAACTGGTGCGCTCGGCCAATTACATCAACCAGAATTACGGCGGCCTGTCGTTCGACGACGTGCGCACGCGCCTGACCAAGGAACTGCGCCAGTTGCGCGACGATATGGGCAGCCTGATGCAGGCAGCGGTCGAAGCCGGCAGCGAGGCGATGACCGACCAGTCGGACGACATGGTCATTTCCGGCGAGCGCAACCTGCTGAGCGTGTCGGACCTGTCGTCCAACATGAGCTCGCTGCGCCAGATGTTCGACATGTTCGAGCAAAAGACCGGGCTGATGCAGTTGCTCGATGTGTCGAGCAAGGCGACCGGGGTACAGATCTTTATCGGCGGCGAGTCGAACCTGGTGCCGATGGATGAAATGAGCGTGGTGACCGCGCCCTACGAGGTCAACGGCAAGATCGTCGGCACCCTGGGCGTGATCGGGCCGACCCGCATGGCGTACGAGCGCGTCATTCCGATCGTCGATATCACCGCCAAGCTGCTCTCGAACGCGCTCAGCCACTCGTGAGCCTCGCGTAGCGCGTGGCGTAGCGCGGCGCTCGCCAAGCCTACGTCTTGTGGGGGCAGGCTGGCTTGACGCAGTTGCCGTAAATCGCCAGCGCGTGTTCGGCAATCTTGAAGCCGCGCTCGACCGCCACCTTGTGCTGGCGCGATTCGATTTCGTCGTCGTAGAACTCTTCCACCCTGCCGCAGTCGAGGCACACCAGATGGTCGTGGTGGGAGCCGGCGTTGAGCTCGAAAATCGCCTTGCCGGTTTCGAAATGGTTGCGGTTGAGCAGGCCCGCTTGCTCGAACTGGGTCAGGACGCGATACACGGTGGCCAGGCCGACATCCATATTATCGGTCAACAAAATCTTGTAAACATCTTCCGCGGTCAGGTGGCGCACCTCGCTGTTCTGGAAAATCTCGAGGATTTTCAGGCGGGGCAGGGTGGCTTTCAGGCCGCTGGCTTTGAGGTCGCTGGGATTGTTACTCATGTTTGTTACTCGTATATTGGCGTAGTGCTTTATCATATAGCGTTTTAGACGGAGGTGCCTAGGCTTCCGTACAACGATTTGAGGTCATCTATGCCTGTCGATACTGCCGTTTTGCCCCGTTTTAGCCTGCGCGCGCCCCTGATGGCGACCTTGGCCGGGGCCGTCCTGAGCCTGTCCGGCTGCACCATGTTCGGCGGCGCCAAGGATCCCGTGGTCCCGGTCAGCGCCTCGCCCGACGCCGGCGCCCAGACCGTCCAGGCCAGCAAGCTGCAAAAGTTCCTGTGGATCTTCTCGCCATATCGTCCCGACATTCAGCAAGGTAACTTCATCTCCCAGGAAATGCTGACCCAACTCAAGGTCGGCCAGACCCGCGAGCAGGTCAAGTTTCTCCTCGGCACACCGCTGCTGACCGACATCTTCCACGCCGACCGCTGGGACTTTCCGTTCTACCTGGCGCGTGGCAATGGCGAGCTGACCAGCAGCCGGGTCACGGTCTACTTCAAGGATAACAAGGTCGAGAAATTCGACGGCGGCAACCTGCCAACCGAGAAGGAATACATCGCGCGCATCGCCGGTCCGTCCAAGGTGGCCGCCAAGGAAGCGCCGAAGCGCGAAGAAGCCGGTTCGGCCTCGATCAAGATCAATAAGTAAGTCATTCCATACCAGCGCACCGGTAGCACGAGGGTCGGCATAATGAATCAGATGAACATTGCAGTAGCGGGCGCCGACGGGCGCATGGGACGGATGCTGGTGGATGCGCTCGGCGCGGCGCCGGACGCCGTGCTGGCCGGCGCGCTCGGCCTGGCCGGCTCGCCCGCCATTGGCCAGCTGGTCGGCCCGGCTCCCGGCGTGACGATCGAAGCGGAGCTGGGCGCCGGCCTGTCTGGCGCCGATTTCCTGATCGACTTCACCCGCCCCGAAGGCACGCTCAGGCATCTGGCGTATTGCGCCGAGCACGGCATCAAGCTGATCATCGGCACCACCGGTTTCGACGATGCCGGCAAGGCCGCGATTGCCGCCGCCGCCGAAAAAACCGCGATCATGTTCGCGCCCAACATGAGCGTGGGTGTGAACGTCACCCTCAAGCTGCTCGAACTGGCCGCCAAAAGCATGGCCGAGGGCTACGACATCGAAATCATCGAAGCGCACCACCGCCACAAGGTCGATGCGCCGTCCGGCACCGCGCTCAAGATGGGCGAAGTCATTGCCGACGCGCTCGGGCGCGACCTGAAGCAATGCGCCGTCTACGGGCGCGAAGGCGTCACCGGCGAACGCGATCCATCGACCATCGGCTTTGCCACCATCCGCGGCGGCGACATCATCGGCGACCATACGGTGCTGTTTGCCGGCACCGGCGAGCGCATCGAAATCAGCCACAAGTCGAGCAGCCGCGCCAGCTACGCCAGCGGCGCGCTGCGCGCCTGCCGCTTCCTGGCCGACAAGGCGACCGGTTTGTACGACATGCAGGACGTGCTGGCACTCAAGGACTAGTGTCCGCCATGCCACCGGTCAATCATTTCAGCATCGCGCGCTACTGGGAACAGGGCGACGCGCTCAGCCACGCGGTGGCGTACGTGCTGATGCTGATGTCGCTGGTGAGCTGGTTTTTCATCCTGTCCAAAGCCTTCAGCAGCTGGCGCGTGCGGCGCGCGGCGCCGGCGCTGGACGCCTTCTGGGCCGCCCCCACGCTGCAGGACGGCATCGCGCTGCTGGCCCTGGCCGACCGCGAGCGCATTTATCTGCCGCTGCCGGCGCAAGGCCTGGCCCACCTTGGGGCCGCCGCCACCCTGGCCGGCGCCATGAGCCGCGATGAACAGATCATCCGCGTGCTGCGCCAGGAAATCACGCGCGCCACCCATCGCATCGAAAGCGGACTGACCGTGCTGGCCTCGATCGGCGCGACCGCGCCGTTTGTGGGCCTGCTGGGCACGGTGTGGGGGATTTATCATGCGCTGTCGAATGTGTCCGCCGCCGGCAGCGTGCAGATCGACAAGATCGCCGGACCGGTCGGCGAAGCCTTGATCATGACCGGCTTCGGGCTGGTGGTGGCCATTCCCGCCGTGCTGGCGTATAACGGCTTGAACCGCCTGAACCGGCTCACGTTGGCCGAGCTCGACGGCTTCGCCCACGATTTGCATTCCTACTTCGGCAGATAAGGGGAACGGCATGGCATTCGGCAGCTTCAATCCATCGCGCCAGCAATCGATGATGAGCGATATTAACGTGACCCCGATGGTCGACGTGATGCTGGTGCTGCTCGTCATTTTCATCATGACCGCGCCGATGTTCACGCATGCGGTCAAGCTCGACTTGCCGCGCGCGCAGGCCGGCGCGGTGCAGCTGCAGCCGCACACGGTGACCATCGCCATCGACGCCGAAGGCGTGCTGTACTGGAATGAGGAGCGGGTCGATGCGGCCGTGCTCGACGCGCGCCTGACCCAAGCGGCGCGCCAGGCGCCGCAGCCCGAATTGCAGCTGCGCGCAGACAAAAACACCCGTTACGACGCCGTGGCCCAGGTCATGGCGGCGGCGCAGTCCCGAGGTCTCGGCAAGCTGGGCTTCGTGACCGATCCACACAAGGAGAAATAATATGGCCAGTGCCGAACTGAATGGCGCCTCGATCCTCGGCTGGGATACCTTTCATTCCGAAAGCCGCGCGGCGTTCGGGTTTCCCGAGTATTACGCCAACACGATGGATGCCTGGGTCGATTGCCTGAGCTACCTGCGCGACGAAGACGGCATGACCCGCTTCCGGCTGAAACCGAACGAGGTGCTGGAGATTGTCGTCAAGGATGCGGCATCGATGCGCGAGCGCGTGCCCGACTTGCTCGACGAAATGACTTTCTGCATCGCCGGCATCAACGAGCGCTATGAGGATTACGGCGAGAAGCCGGCGCTGGCGCTGGTGTTGCGCTGATCCGCCTGGTGGTTTTGCCTGGGGCGCGCGGGCAGCAAGTGCCCGTGCGCCTGATCCGGCTGGTGCTCAGCTGACCTTCTTGAGGTCGAAGTTCGGATTGTAGATCAGTCCCAAGGTATTGCCGAACGGATCCTTCAACTCGACCACCTTGATCGACTCGCCCACATCCTGGATGGCCGAGTGGATGCTCGCGCCCAGGCCGGTGATGCGGTCGACTTCCGCCTCGATATCGTCCACGCCCCAGTAGGCCACGCAGCCGGGCATGCCGGGCTCGCCCGGGTGCAGCCCCAGTTCGAAGCCGCCGATCTCGAAGCCGATGTAGTACGGCTCGTCGAAGTAGGGCGCGGTGCGGAACACCTCGGTGAACCATTTCTTGGCCGCATCCATATCCTGGACCGGGTAGCAGACTGTGCGCATTCCCTTGATCATGATTGTCTCCTGTGAGTGCAAAAACAGCATCCTGCCACGGCGCGCGCCGCTTGTATTGTAAAAATGTAAGGCGGTCAGCTCAGGTCCGCTGTCGGCTGGTCGATTGCGCCGGCTTGATCGCAAGCCGTTTTTGAATGTCAAAAATTATGTTGGATAACTCTCCAGAGAGCAAGAGCCTGATCAATGCCTGCTTTCTCATCGAGAAATTGCAGAATGAACTCAACAATATTCTGTCTTTTTCAAGTGATCAGCTAAGCCAATGGCATTCGCAGAACGAGCTTCGCCTGGCTCTGCTGCTTCAGTTCGCTGAGCAAGCGCGGCTTCCTGAAGAATCGTATGAACGCATTCAGAAAAACGTTTGCATGCTTCATAAACCGCTGACTGGCGCCGTGGAAATTTCCGCCGATGACATCGGTAGAATAGCTGCCTTGCTCCGTGAGATCGACAATCAAGGGTTTTGCTGCTGGATGATCTAAGGTCGCCAGCGACTATTCGCGACATGCAGACGGTGCCGGGACGATATGCACGGTCAGGCCCGCGCGGCAAACGATTCCGGCGTGCTGCCCGACAATTGGCGGAATTCGTGGATCAGGTGCGGCTGGTCGTAGTAGCCCAGCTCGAGTGCGAGGCTGGACCAGTCGAACTGCGTGGGGTCGCTGGCGGCGCGGATGCGTGCGCTGGCCTGGCGAAAGCGGCACACGCGCGCGAACTGCTTGGCGCCCAGGCCAACCCTGGCGCGGAACTGGCTGGACAGGTGCTGGCGCGACACGCCCAGCTGCGCGGCCAGGGTTTCGATGCGCAGGGAACCGTGGCTACGCTCGATGGCGCTCACGGCCGCATCTGCCAGGCCCGGCTTGATGCCGGTGGCAGTGCCGCGCAGGCGTTGCAGCAGCAGGCCTTCGACGGTGGCGACCGCCTCGCTGTCCGACAAGGTGCGCGACCACAATGCATCGGTGAACTGGCGTGCTGCGGCGCCGTCCCACAGCGCGTCCAGGCAAGGATGCTGGTCGGCCAGTTCGTGCAGCGGCATGGCGAAAAAGTGCGCGGCGGCGCCCGCTTTGAAGCGCGCCGCGATGGTGCGCACAGGCTGATGCACGGGCACGAGGATGACCGTGCTCATCATGCCCGATACCCGGCTCAGCGCGGCCACATCCTGCCACAGGATGTCCATGCAGTTGTCCGGCAGTACCCGGTGCGTGACGGGGGAGGCGCCGGGCAGCACCTGGCAGGTCCACAGGCAAGCCAGATAGGGCGCCAGCGCGGGGTGGGGCGGGTATTCCTGGTAGAGGACCATCAGGATGGCTGGGCGAGTTGGGCAGACGGGTATTTTACCGTGCCAGGGCGGCGTTCAGGCCAGCAATCCGGGCCAGAAAGTTTTCAGCAATATCGGGATGATCAGGCTGAAAAACAGCGCGCTTACCCACCTCAATTGCTGTGCATACCCTATTGCGTCGAATTTGATCGTCATGATGGCAATTTCCGGTAAAGCTTACTTAGCTCAGAAAAAATCCAGATGCTTCAGACGGACAGCCATGCGCCGCGATTGATCGTGCTTTCAGGGAAAGAAAATTTTGATCGCCATGGCGATGTTCAGCGAAATGATCAGGCCCGTCAACCAGCGGTTAACGGTCAGATCATGTTCGGTCGCTTTGAAGCGTGCCTCGGATCACGCCGGCATCTTCCAGCCGCTTCGTGCAGGCTAAGGCGTCGAATTTGCTTGTCATGTTGTTTAGACAGCAAGCCCGCCCCATCGTTCAGCGAATTTTCGCCCCTTGTCCCCGGCCGTGCCCGGATACGGGATGTGCCAGTATAATGATCGGTTCATATTACTTTTGGCCGCGCCCGCTTGGCCGCACACATCATGCAAGATAAATATAGTCCCGCCGACGTTGAACAAGCCGCCCAAGCCCACTGGAAGGCCATCGACGCCTACAAGGCCGTCGAGAACGACCCGCGTTTCCCGAAAGGTAAGTACTACGCTTGCTCCATGCTGCCTTACCCGTCGGGCAAGCTGCACATGGGCCACGTGCGCAACTATACGATCAATGATGTGATGTACCGCTACCTGCGCATGAGCGGCTACAACGTGCTCATGCCGATGGGCTGGGACGCCTTCGGCATGCCGGCCGAGAACGCGGCCATGCAAAACAACGTGCCGCCGGCGCAATGGACCTATTCCAACATCGCCCACATGCGCGAGCAGATGGAGTCGATGGGCCTGGCGATCGACTGGTCGCGCGAAATGACCGCCTGCAAGCCCGAGTACTACAAGTGGAACCAGTGGATGTTCCTCAAGATGCTCGAAAAAGGCATCATCTACAAAAAGACCGGCACCGTGAACTGGGATCCGATCGACCAGACCGTGCTGGCCAACGAGCAGGTCGTCGACGGCAAGGGCTGGCGTTCCGGCGCGCCGATCGAAAAGCGCGAAATCCCGATGTACTACGCGCGCATCACCGACTACGCCGACGAACTGCTCGACTATGTCGACAACAAGCTGCCAGGCTGGCCGGAAAGAGTGCGCGTCATGCAGGCCAACTGGATCGGCAAGTCGGTCGGCGTGCGCTTCGCCTTCCCGCATACCATCGCCAACGCCGCCGACGCTACTGGAAAAACGCTGATCGACGACGGCAAGATGTACGTCTTCACCACCCGCGCCGACACCATCATGGGCGTGACCTTCTGCGCCGTGGCGCCGGAGCACGCGCTGGCGCAGCACGCCGCGCAAACCAACCCGGAACTGGCGGCCTTCATCGCCGAGTGTAAACTCGGTAGCGTGATCGAAGCCGACATGGCGACCATGGAGAAGAAGGGCATGCCAACGGGCCTGTTCGTCACCCATCCTCTCACCAATGAGCAGGTCGAAGTCTGGGTCGGCAACTACGTGCTGATCACCTACGGCGACGGCGCCGTCATGGGCGTGCCCGCGCACGACGAGCGCGATTTCGCGTTCGCCAAAAAATACAATCTGCCGATCAAGCAGGTGGTCGCGGTCGAAGGCAAGCAATACTCGCTCGACGCCTGGCAGGAATGGTACGGCGACAAGGAAAACGGCGTCTCCATCAACTCCGGCAAATACGACGGCCTCGATCACATCGCCGCCGTCAATGCAGTCGCTGGCGACCTGGCCACGGCCGGCCTGGGCGACAAGAAGATCACCTTCCGCCTGCGCGACTGGGGCATTTCGCGCCAGCGCTACTGGGGCACCCCGATCCCGATGATCCACTGCGCCGATTGCGGCGTGGTGCCGGTGCCCGAAAAAGACTTGCCGGTGGTGCTGCCGGAAGACTGCGTCCCGGACGGCAGCGGCAATCCGCTGGGCAAGCACGAGGCGTTCCTCAAGTGCGACTGCCCGCAGTGCGGCAAACCGGCGCGCCGCGAGACCGACACGATGGACACCTTCGTCGATTCGTCGTGGTACTACATGCGCTATACCTCGCCAGGCAGCACCGAGGCGATGGTCGACGCGCGCAACGATTACTGGATGCCGATGGACCAGTACATCGGCGGCATCGAACACGCCGTCATGCACCTGCTGTACGCGCGCTTCTGGACCAAGATCATGCGCGAACTCGGCCTGGTCAAGTTCGACGAGCCGTTCGTCAACCTGCTCACGCAAGGCATGGTGCTCAACGAAACCTACTACCGCGAACCGCAGCCGGGCAAGTACGTCTGGTTCAACCCGGCCGATATCGACCTGACCCTGGACGACAAGGGTCGTCCGCAAGGCGCCACGCTCAAGAGCGACGGCCAGCCGGTGATCATCGGCGGCACTGAAAAGATGTCGAAGTCGAAAAACAACGGCATCGACCCGCAAGCCCAGATCGGCCAGTACGGCGCCGACACCGCGCGCCTGTTCACCATGTTCGCGTCGCCGCCGGAGCAGACGCTCGAATGGTCCGACAGCGGCGTCGAAGGCGCCAGCCGCTTCCTGCGCCGCGTGTGGGCGTATGCGTACGCGCAATCGCCGCGCATCGCTTCAAGCCTGGCCGCGACCGGCAAGGTCGAAGGCGGCGAAGCGCACAAGACGCTGCGCCGTGAACTGCACAAGATCCTGCAGCAGGCCGAGTACGACCTGAAACGCATCCAGTACAACACGGTGGTGTCGGCCTGCATGAAGATGCTCAACACGATGGAATCGGCCAAGCTGGAAGACGGCGCGGCCACCGACGCGGTCATCGCCGAAGGCCTGTCGATCTTCCTGCGCGTGCTCAACCCGGTCGCGCCGCACATCACCCACGTGCTGTGGGAAGAACTGGGCTACGCCAAGGTCCACGGCGATATCCTCGACGTGCAGTGGCCGCAGGTCGATCCGGCCGCGCTGGAACAGGCCGAGATCGAGATGATGATCCAGGTGAACGGCAAGCTGCGCGGCTCGATCAAGGTCGCCAAGGATGCCGACAAGGCCTCCATCGAAGCGATGGCGCTGGCCTGCGAAGCGGTGCAGAAGTACATCGAGACGCCGCCGAAAAAGGTGATCGTGGTGCCCGGCAAACTGATCAGCATCGTGGTGTAAGCGATGACCATTCCTCGCTCCGCCACCGTGCTGCGCGCCACATGTGCGCTGGTGCTGCTCGCAAGCCTGTCCGCGTGCGGCTTCCAGCTGCGCGGCTCGAACGGCCAGTTCAAGATGCCGTTCCACAGCATCTACCTGGCCTTCCCCGAAACGTCGGCCCTCGGCACCGAGTTGCGGCGCAACCTGCGCGGCGGCGACGACGTGAAGGTGCTCGCCGACGCGTCCAAGGCCGAAACCCTGTTCGACGTGCTGTCGGAAACGCGCGGCAAGCAGATCCTCTCGCTCAACGCCCAGGGCCGCGTGCGCGAGTACCTGCTGACCTACACCCTGGTATTCCGCCTGCGCGACAACAAGGGCGCGGAACTGCTGCCGGCCACCGAAATCTCGCTCAAGCGCTCGATTACCTTCGACGAGAGCCAGGTGCTGGGCAAGGAATCGGAAGAAGTGCTGCTGTACCGCGACATGCAGACCGACCTGGTTCAGCAGATCCTGCGCCGCCTGGTGGCGGTCAAGCCGACATGAGCATGCGATGCAGCTGAGGATTGACGCGCTCGAAGGGCACCTGGCCAAGACGATCGCGCCGCTGTACGTGATCGCCAGCGACGAGCATCTGCTGGCGCTGGAGGCGGCCGACAAGATCCGCCGCGCCGCGCGCGCCAACGGCTACTCCGAACGCGACGTGCTGACCGTGGAGCGCACCTTCAAATGGGGCGAGCTGCTGGCCGCCAACCAGGCCTTGTCGCTGTTCGGCGACAAGAAGCTGATCGAACTGCGCATCCCGACCGGCAAGCCGGGCAAGGATGGCGGGGCCGCGCTGCAAAGCTACGCCAAGGATCTCAGTCCAGACAACCTCACGTTGATCACCCTGCCCAAGCTCGATTGGCAGACCGCCAAGGCGGCCTGGGTGGGCGCCTTGCAGCAGGCCGCCGTGTACATCGAAATTCCGGCCATCGAACGCCCCCAGCTGCCCGGCTGGATCGGCACGCGCCTGGCAGCGCACGGCCTCTCCGCCGACCGCCAGTCGCTCGACTTCATCGCCGACCGGGTCGAAGGCAACCTGCTGGCGGCGCACCAGGAGATTCAGAAGCTCGCGCTGCTGCACGACCCCGGCAAGCTGACCTTCGAGCAGGTACACGACGCGGTGCTCAACGTGGCGCGCTACGATGTGTTCAAGTTGTCCGAGGCCATGCTGGCGGGCGATTGCGCACGCCTGGTGCGCATGCTCGAAGGCCTGAAAGGCGAAGGCGAGGCGCTGCCGCTGGTTTTATGGGCGGTCGCCGAAGAAATCCGTACGCTGTTAAAATTGAAATCCGGGATGGCGCAGGGACGGCCGCTCGGCGTGCTGCTCAAGGAACACCGCATCTGGGGTCCGCGTGAACGCATGATGGAACCGGCGCTGCGCCGCATCTCGTTGCCGACCCTGGAAGGCGCGATGCGCGACGCCGCGCAGGTCGACAAAATGATCAAGGGCCTGCGCGCCAAAGGCTTCGCCGGCGACGCCTGGGATGCGATGCTGCAACTGGCCTTGAAAGTAACGCGCGGATAGAACGCAGCGGCACGCTACCATGGTGCCGGCGCGATCGATGCGCTTCACCTAGACGAAATAATGAACATTACCGAATACATGCAACAGGTCGGCCAGCGCGCCCGCGCCGCTTCGCGCGCCATGGCAAGGTCCGACAGCGCCACCCGCAACCGTGCGCTGCTGCTGATCGCCGACGCCATCGTGCGCGACAGCGCGCTGCTGCGCGCCGCCAATCAGCTCGACCTCGATGGCGCCGCCGCCGCCGGCCTGGCGCCGGCCATGCTGGACCGCCTGCAACTGTCGGACAAAGCCATCGACACCATGGTCGAAGGCTTGCGCCAGATCGTCTCGCTGGCCGACCCGATCGGCGAAATCTCGAACATGAAGTTCCGCCCGAGCGGTATCCAGGTGGGCCAGATGCGCGTGCCGCTGGGCGTGATCGGCATCATCTACGAAGCGCGCCCGAACGTCACGGTCGACGCGGCGGGGCTGTGCATCAAGAGCGGCAACGCGACCATCCTGCGCGGCGGCTCGGAAGCGATCAACTGCAACCGCGCGCTGGCCAGGATCGTGGCCGAGGGCCTGGCCGGCGCCGGCTTGCCGGCCGACGGCGTGCAAATCGTCGACACCACCGACCGCGCCGCCGTCGGCGCGCTGATCACCATGCCCGAGTATGTGGACGTGATCGTGCCGCGCGGCGGCAAAGGCTTGATCGCGCGCCTGATCGCCGAAGCCACGGTCCCGATGATCAAGCACCTGGACGGCATCTGCCACGTCTACATCGACACCAAGGCCGACCTGGAAAAAGCGGTGGCGATCGCGTTCAACGCCAAGTGCCACCGCTACGGCACCTGCAACACCATGGAAACCTTGCTGGTCGCGCGCGCCATCGCGCCGACCGTGCTGCCACGCCTGGCGCAGCTGTATGCCGGCAAGGAAGTCGAACTGCGCGCCGATCCGGAATCGTTGGCGCTGCTGGCGGGCTACCCGCACCTGGTGGCGGCGGTGGAAGAAGACTGGTCCACCGAATACCTGGCGCCGGTCTTGTCGATCAAGCTGGTCGATGACATGGACGCGGCGATCGACCATATCAACAGCTATTCGTCGAAGCACACCGAAGCGATCATCACCGAAGACTACAGCGACGCGCTGCGCTTTTTGCGCGAAGTCGATTCGGCCTCGGTGATGGTCAACGCCTCGACCCGTTTTGCGGACGGCTTCGAGTACGGCCTGGGCGCCGAAATCGGCATCTCCAACGACAAGCTGCACGCGCGCGGCCCGGTCGGGCTGGAAGGATTAACATCGCTCAAGTACGTGGTGTTCGGCCACGGCGAAGTGCGCTCTTAAGCCCGTAATTTACTTTGGATTGCCATGCTCTGGATTAAAGCTTTTCACATCATCTTCATCGCCTCGTGGTTTGCCGGGCTGTTTTACCTGCCGCGCATTTTCGTCAACCTGGCGCAGGAGACCGAAACGGTGGCCAGCGCGCGCCTGCTGCTGATGGCGCGCAAGCTGCTGCGCTTTACCACCATGCTGGCGGTGCCGGCGGTGCTGCTGGGGGTCTGGCTGTGGCTCGGATATGGCTTCAAAGGCGGCTGGATGCATGCCAAGCTGGCGCTGGTGTTGCTGGTGATCGGTTACCACCACGCATGCGGCTCGCTCCTGAAAAAATTCGAACGCGGCGCGAACAAACGCAGCCACGTCTGGTTCCGCTATTTCAACGAGGTGCCGGTGCTGCTGCTGGCCGCCATCGTGATCCTGGTCGTGGTCAAACCCTTCTGAGGGGGGCTTCATGAGTAAAACGGTTCAGTATTTTTTCGCGCCGCAGTCGCCTTGGGCGTACCTGGGTCATGAGCGTTTTGTGGCCATGGCAAATGCGCGCGGGGCGCTGATCGACATCAAGCCTTTCGACCTGGGCAAGGTGTTCAGCGTGTCGGGCGGGCTGCCGCTGGCCAAGCGCGCGCCGCAGCGCCAGGCCTACCGCCTGCAGGAACTGGCGCGCTGGTCGAGCCATCTGGGCGTGCCGCTGATTGCGCATCCGACGTTTTTTCCGGTGCCGCCGGAAGCGGCGGCGCGCCTGATCATCGCCGCGCGCACCAGCCTGGGCGCCGAGGCGGCGCTGGGGCTGACCGGCGCGATCATGCGCGCGCTGTGGGCCGAGGACCGGAATATCTCGGACGAAGACACGCTGGCGCAGATCGCCAGCGCCTGCGGGCTCGATGGAAAAATGCTGGTCAAGTCGTCGGCCACCGCCGGCGTGCAGGAGCAGTACGAGCGCAACACCGATGAAGCCATGGCCGCCAGCGTGTTCGGGGTGCCGTGGTACGTGGTTGACGGGGAAGGGTTCTGGGGACAGGACCGGCTCGATTTTGTTGAGCGGGCGCTCTCTTAGCGCTTGAAACGCAATCTTTAGAGGTCGGCTGCAGAGTCCCGTCGTTCCCGCGAAGGCGGGAATCCATAGCACCTCCGCTAAGCACATGTGCTATGGATTCCCGCCTTCGCGGGAAAGACGAAGGATAGTGGCTCAAACAGCTACACCGGTATTAGCAACAAACGATTTTTCACAACGGACAAAGGGTTCACCACATGCCATCATTTTTCTGCCCATGCCCACGCGGCATGGAAGCGGCGCTTGCCGAAGAACTGGGCGAAATCGCCCTGACCAGCACCACCATGAAGGTACACAACCAGGTTCCCGGCGGCGTACACTGCTCCGGCGACCAGACTGACGCTTACCGCATCAACCTGCACTCGCGCATCGCCTCGCGCGTGCTGATGCGCATGGCGCACGCCAGCTACGCCAACGAGAACGATATCTACGACCTGGTCCTGGCCCAGCCCTGGGAAGACTGGTTCGGGGTCGACCACACCATCCGGGTCGATGTCACCGCCGTCAAGTCGCCCCTGCGCAGCCTGGAATTCACCACGCTCAAGATCAAGGACGCGATCTGCGACCGCTTCCGCGACCAGTTCGACAAGCGCCCGTCGGTCAACACGCGCGAGCCGGACATGCGCATCGTGGGCTTCCTCGACAACCGCAACTTCACGGTCTACCTGGACACCTCCGGCGAAGCCCTGTTCAAGCGCGGCTGGCGCGAAGAAACGGGCGACGCGCCGCTGCGCGAGAACCTCGCCGCCGGCATGCTGCGCGTCTCCGGCTGGAAGCCGGGCACGGTGCTGTTCGACCCGATGTGCGGCTCGGGCACCATCCTGATCGAAGCGGCCCAGATGGTACAGGGCATTCCGCCCGGCGCGCGCCGCAGTTTCGCGTTCGAGAAATTCCACAACTTCGTGGCCGCCCCGTGGCAGGACATGAAGAACGCGATCAAGCCGCTGCCGCTGCCAAGCGAGCCAACCATCTTCGGCAGCGACATCTCGGGCGACATGGTCGCCATGACGCGCCATAACCTGAAAATCGCCGGCATCATGTTCGACGTGCCGCTCAAGCAGATCGAAGCGCAGGAAGTGAAGGCGCCCACCGAGCAGCCGGGCATCCTCTTGACCAACCCGCCGTACGGCGAGCGGATCGGCGTGCGCGGCGACAGCACCATCCCGGCCGACGACATGTCGGTCGCGTTCTACTCGGCGCTGGGCACCACGCTCAAGCAGCGCTTCGCCGGCTGGACCGTGTTCCTGTTTACCGCCGACCTGACCTTGCCCAAGCTGCTGCGCCTGAAAGAAGCGCGCAAGACGCCATTCTTCAATGGCGCCCTCGAATGCCGCCTGTTCAGGTTCGACATGGTGGCCGGCTACAACCGGCGCGAAGAAGCCAAGCCAAAACCGGAGTAAGCATGTTCCCCAGCCCGCCGCCCGACCTGCCGCCGGACCCCGTCACGCCGGTGCCGCTGCCGCCCGTGACGCGGCGCGCGGTTCCCGGGATGGTGGGCCTGGCGACCCTGCTGGCCGGGCTGTCGATGTTGGGACCGTTCTCGATCGACGCCTACCTGCCGGCCTTCCCCAACATCGAAGCGTCGCTGGGCGCCACCCCGATCGAAGTCCAGCAAACCCTGACCGCCTACATGCTCGCTTTTGCCGGCATGGTGCTGTGGCATGGCGCGCTGGCCGACGCCTTCGGGCGCCGCAACGTGGTACTGTGCGCGCTGGTGGTGTTCGCCATCGGCACCTTCGGCTGCGCCGCCTCGCATTCGGTCCACTACCTGTGGATCTTCCGGATCATGCAGGGCGTCTCCGCCGGGGCCGGGGTGGTGGTGGGACGCGCCATCATCCGCGACCTGTACGACGATGCGCCGGCGGCGCGCCTGCTATCGCTGGTGACGATGATCTTCACGATCGCGCCGGCCATTGCGCCCATCCTGGGCGGCTGGATCGTTACCTATTCGGACTGGCGCACCATCTTCCTGGTGCTGCTGGCCTACAGCGTGATCCTGTTCGTGTACTGCTACCGGCGCCTGCCCGAAACGCTGCCGCCCGACAAACGCCAGACCTTCAATCCGCGCTACCTGTGGCAAAACTACAGCGCCATTTTCAGCTCGCCCCTGTTCCACATGAAGGCCGGCATCGTGGCCCTCAACTTCGCCGGCCTGTTCTTGTACATCTCGGCCGCGCCGGTGGCGCTGCCAATGCACCTGCGCCTGGGACCGGACCAATTCGGATGGCTGTTCATTCCCTCGGTGGCCGGCATCTTCCTGGGCGCGCTCACGGCCAACCGGATCGCCGGCAAAATGAGCTTCGCGCGCCAGATCGGCATCGGTTTCGGCTTTTTGCTCACGGCCGCCAGCGCCAATCTGTTGTATCACAGCGTCTTTACACCGGCGTTGCCGTGGAGCGTGGCGCCGATGTTTTTCTACACCTTCGGCATGTCGCTGATCGCGCCCGGCGCCACCCTGCTCGCGCTCGACCTGTTCCCGCGCATCCGCGGCACCGTCGCCTCGTGCCAGTCGTTCGCCGTCACCCTGCTGGGCGCCTTGGTGGCGGGCGTGATCGCGCCGTTCCTGTCGCACTCGATGCTGTGGCTGGCCATGGGCCAGGTCGGCTTCGCCTTGTGCGCGCTCGCCTTGTGGGTGGCCTCGCGCCTGTATCACCGCAGGCGTCCGGCGGCCCTGGCATCGTGACGCGCGGCGCCACTTGACAATAAAAAGTTTTGCTTTGAGTAACGTTCCTCGGGTCAACATTCGTGCATATATGCTAAGATAGCCGTTTTTAAAACCTGACACGCTGCCCAAACCCCGCGCGCGACAGGCGTATTTGATTTTTCGTCGTGGTCGCATCGCGTTGCGCGCCACCTCCAACCATCGACCATTTGGCGGCAGTTTTCGACACCATGCAGCATTCGGACAACGATCTTCGCAAGCGGCCCGGGCGCGCCTTGGCGCCCCTGTTTCCCGCACCGGCCGGGCCAGTGCGCGTTGCGGGTGCGGACGATGGATTCCGTTTAAGGTTCCAATGAACGACAATCCCGCCAGCGCGCTGTCGCAGACCGATGCCTGTATCAGCCCCGATGCCCAGGCGCAGCCGCGCATCCTGCTGATCGACGACGAGCCGCGCCTGCTGTCGGCGCTGCACGAGCTGCTGCGCGACCGCGGTTTCGAGCTGGTCACCGCCAGGAGCGGCGCCGAGGCGCTGGCGCAACTGAGCGCGCGCCGCTTCGACCTGGTGCTGCTCGACCTGCGCCTGCCCGACATGAGCGGCCATGAAATCATGGACTTCATCAACGAGCGCGACATCGACGCCGACGTGATCGTGATGAGCGGCGACGTCGGCATCGAGGCGGCCATCGGCGCCCTCAAGCGCGGCGCCTACGATTACCTGCGCAAGCCCTACAGCCGCGAAGAGATGCTCAAGACGGTCGGCAACGCGCTCCAGCAGCGCAGCCTGGCGCTGGACAACGAGCGCATCGCCTCGCAGCTGGAAAACTCCGAAAAGCTGTACCGCTACCTGGTCGACAGTTCGCCCGACATCATCTACACCCTCAATCACGAGGGGCGCTTCACCTTCATCAACGACCGCGCCTTCCAGTTGCTCGGCTTTGCGCGCGAAGACCTGATCGGCCAGCACTACACGATCCTGGTGCATGATGAAGACCTCGAACGCGCGCGCTACGCCTTCAACGAGCGCCGCGTCGACGAACGGGCCTCGCGCAACGTCGAACTGCGCCTGAAGTGCCATGCGCGCGCCGGCCAGGACCGCCAGTTCAACACCACCCTGATGACCATCTCGCTCAATTCGATGGGCATGCATGTGCCGGATAACGATGTCAGGAAGCTCGAGTTCTACGGCACCTACGGCGTGGCGCGCGATATCACCGACCGCAAGCGCGCCGAAGAGGTCATCTCGTACCAGGCTTACCACGACATCCTGACCGACCTGCCGAACCGCATGCTGTTCAAGGACCGCCTCGGGCTGGCCATCATCCAGGCCAAGCGCAAACTGACCGAGCTGGCCGTGATGTTCATCGACCTCGATCGCTTCAAGCTGGTGAACGACACGCTCGGCCACGTCAAGGGCGACGAGCTGCTGCAGCAGGTCGCGCTGCGCCTGAAGCAATGCCTGCGCGACGGCGACACCCTGGCGCGCCAGGGCGGCGACGAATTTACCATCGTGCTGCCGGAACTGGCCGGACGCGGCGAAGCAAAAGCCATCGCCGAGCAATTCCTCGCCTGCCTGCACCTGCCGTTCGACCTCGATGGGCACCAGGTACACATTTCGGCCAGCATCGGCATCGCGATTTATCCGGGCGACGGCGAGTCGATCGACGAGCTGCTGCGCCATGCCGACATCGCCATGTACCAGGTCAAGGCGCTGGGCAAGAACGGCCAGAGTTTTTATCACAACTCGATGCTCGACGTGTCGCACCAGAAGATCGCGCTCGAACAGAGCCTGCGCAAGGCGCTCGAGCAGAACGAGCTGGAAATGTACTACCAGCCGCAGATCGACGTGATCACGGGCCGCATCATCGGCGCCGAAGGGCTGATGCGCTGGAACCATCCGCAGCGCGGCCTCCTGACCGCCAACGAGTTCCTGCCGTTCGCCGAAGACAATGGCCTGATGCTGCCGATTTCGGACTGGATGCTGGGCGCCCTGTGCCGCGACATGCTGGTCTGGAACGAGAACGGCGGCGAATCGATCCGCCTGTCCCTGAATTTGTCGCCGCAATACCTCGACCGCGGCGACTTTTTCGAAAAGATGCGCGGCGCGCTGCTGCGCTACGGGATTTCGCCGGCCCAGATCGAAGTCGAAATCACCGAAAATATCTGCATCCGCAATCCGCAGTACGCGATCGAGCAGTTGAACAAACTGTGCCAGCTGGGCGTATCGGTGGCGATCGACGATTTCGGCACCGGTTACTCCTCGCTGTCCTACCTGCACCGCTTCCCGATCCACACGATCAAGATCGACCAGTCGTTTGTGAAGGAAATCCACGACGAGCAGGGGCATTATCCGGTCATCCTGGCGATCATTTCGATCGCGCGCGGCCTGGGCCTGCATTTGATCGCCGAAGGGGTGGAAACCGAGGTGCAGGCGCGCTACCTCAAGGCCAACGGTTGCCTGACCATGCAGGGCTACCTGTTCCACCATCCGGTTTCGCTGGGCAGCTTCCTGGAAGTGCTGCGGGAACAGGAAGTCCAACTGGCGGCCTGCCGCGCCACCCTGCCGCAGGCCAAGCGCGCGTAGCAATCTTGCACAGGCGCGCCGCGCGCGTGCCCCCGTCCATGGGAATGGTGTACCATACTGTATATATATACAGTGAAGCGTCAAGCCCATGGAACTGACCGACAAGCTCGAAATCCTCGCCGACGCGGCCAAATACGACGCCTCCTGCGCCAGCAGCGGCGCGCCCAGGCGC
The DNA here is from genome assembly GCF_011682185.1 of Massilia genomosp. 1. NCBI lineage: Bacteria > Pseudomonadati > Pseudomonadota > Betaproteobacteria > Burkholderiales > Oxalobacteraceae > Massilia > Massilia genomosp. 1. The sequence goes on along the minus strand of NZ_WHJF01000005.1, from coordinate 83,386 downwards.
TCGTCCGAGGGCAAGGACGGCATCGGCGCCACCAACGGCATGGGTATTTGCCACAGCTATACGCCGGACGGGCGCTGCGTGTCCCTGCTCAAGATCCTGCTGACCAATTTCTGCGTCTACGACTGCCAGTATTGCGTCAACCGGCGCACCTCCAACGTGCCGCGCGCGCGGTTCTCGGTCGACGAAGTGGTCAAGCTGACGGTCGACTTTTACCTGCGCAACTACATCGATGGCTTGTTCCTCAGTTCCGGCATCATCCAGTCGGCCGACTACACCATGGAGCAATTGGTGGCCATCGCGCGGCAGTTGCGTGAAGTCCACAATTTCCGTGGCTACATCCACCTCAAGACCATTCCCGATGCCGACGCCGCCCTGATCGCCGCCGCCGGCAAGTATGCCGACCGGCTCAGCGTCAACATCGAACTGCCGACCGAGGGCAGCATCACGCGCCTGGCGCCCGAAAAGAGCGTACATACCATCAAGCTGGCGATGGGCTCGATCCGCCGCAAGCTCGACGAAAAGGCGCAGGAGCCGCGCGCGCCCACATTTGCGCCGGCCGGGCAGAGCACCCAGATGATCGTCGGCGCCGACGCCAGCGACGACCAGACCATTCTGAACACCGCCGAAACCCTGTACGGCAGCTACAAGCTCAAGCGCGTCTACTATTCGGCCTTCAGCCCGATCCCGCAAAGCCCCGACTCGGTGCCGGCGGCGCCCCCGCCCATGCAGCGCGAGCACCGCTTGTACCAGGCCGATTTTCTCATGCGCAGCTACGGTTTCAATGCGGCCGAACTGTTGCCGGCGGCCGGCAACCTGGCGCTCGACATCGATCCCAAGCTGGCCTGGGCGCTGGCGCACCGCGAGCATTTTCCGATGGACCTGAACCTGGCCGAAGAAACGATGATCGCGCGCGTGCCCGGGATCGGTCTGCGCAACGCCAAACGGCTGGTGGAACTGCGCCGCCTGCGCCGCATCCGCTACGCCGACCTGACCCGCCTGCGTTGCAGCATGAAAAAGATCGCCCCGTTCATCGTCACGGCCGACTACCGGCCGGCCTCGGACACCACCGCGTCCGAGGTGTTGCGCCGCTCGATGGCCGAGCATTCACCACGGCAGCTGGATTTATGGGCGGAACTGCAGGCGGCGTAAGCGCGGCCGCCTCGGCTGCGGCCGGGCGTCCGGTGCTGGTCCACTCCTTCGAGCAGTGGCGCCACGCCGCGCGCGACTTGCTGGCGCACAAGGTGCCGCCCCACGCCGTGCAATGGATTTCGCACAAGGACGACGGCGATCTTTTTTCGCAGGGCGCGCAAGCGCCGGCCACGGATGCGGTCCAAGCTGACAGCACGTCCACCATGCGCATACCGCGCCAGCTGATGGACATGCTGCAAAGCGCGGCTTGCTGCCGCGTGCCGAACCGCTGGGCGTTTTTGTACCTGGTGCTGTGGTGCTGGCAGCAGGGCGAAAAAGACGTGCTCTCGGCCGCCGACCAAGACGGCGCCCGCCTGTACGCCATGGTCAAGGCGGTGCATCGCGAGGAACATGACATGCATGCCTACATCCGTTTCCGCGAGCGCCGCGAAGACGCCGGTCCGCCCCGTTTCGTGGCCTGGTTCGAGCCGGCCCACGACGTGCTGCCGCAGGTGGCGCGCCACTTCGCCAGCCGCATGGGCAAGGTCACCTGGATGATCGCCACGCCCGAGGCCAGCGTGCTGTGGGACGGCGCCACCCTGCACAGCACCGGCCCGCTGATGCGCGGCCCGGAAGATATCGACGACGCCGGCGAAGCTTTATGGCTCACTTATTACCGCAGCATCTTCAACCCGGCGCGCCTGAATGCCGACCTGATGCACGGACACATCCCCACGCGCTTCTGGAAAAACCTGCCCGAAGGCGCGCTGGTGCCCGAGATGGTGTCGCAGGCGGCGGCCGGCGCGCGCAGGGTGGGGCAGACCCACAGCGTGGGGCAGCGCGGCGGCGCCGTCATTCCCATCAGTGCCGACCAGGCCCAGCCGCAACGCGACGCCCCCAGCACGCTCGACCAGTGCCGCCGTTGCGAGCTGTGGCAGCACGCGACCCAGGCGGTCGGCGGCGTCGGCCCGGTCGAGGCGCGCATCATGCTGGTGGGCGAGCAGCCGGGCGACCAGGAAGACCTGGCCGGCTTGCCCTTCGTCGGTCCGGCCGGGCAACTGCTGGACCGGGCCATGGCCAAGGCCGAGCTGGACCGGCGCACGATCTACCTCACCAATGCCGTCAAACATTTCAAGTGGGAACCACGCGGCAAGCGGCGCATGCACAAGACCCCGGCCCAGCGCGAGGTGGACGCCTGCGCTTACTGGCTGGGCAGCGAGCTCGCGCAGGTCCGGCCCGAGGTCGTCGTCGCCCTGGGCAGCACCGCGCTCAAGGCGGTGACGGGCAATCCGCACGCCACGCTCAAGGAGGTGCTGGGCAAGCCCTTCCTGCACGAGGGGCGCTGGGTGGTGGTGGTCTACCACCCGTCCTACATCCTGCGCGTGCCGGGCGAGGACATGAAGGTGCAAGCCTTCGGCGTGATGGTCGACGGCTTTCGCCAGGCGCGCGAACTGGCGGCGCCGGCGCCATGAGGGCGCGCCGATAGCGGCACCGGCCTCACACCAGCGGCCGCAAGCCGCCCAGGCGGGCGCCGATGCAGCGCACCAGCGCATGGCTTGCCGCATAGCAGGCCATCACGATGGCGCCCACCAGCGCATAACACAGCGGTCCCGGCTGTTGCATCAGGCGGTGGCCGAACAGGTCGGCGCCGATCGCGGTAAGCAGCATCATCAAAGGAAAATGAAACAGGAAGGCCACGCTGGCGCTGTCGGCCAGATGGCGGTTCAGCCTGGCGAAGAAGGAGGGTGCCGCGCCGCGCGCCACCGGCACCATCGGGCTGCGGTAGCGCACGCTGGCGACGGCGGCAAATCCCAAGCCGACGATCACGTACTTCCACAGCATCAGCAGTTGCCCCCAAGGCGCCGGCAACAGGTCGGTGCGGGCGCCGGCCAGGCGCGAAAACAGGATCGCCGCCGCCAGCAAGCCCCAGGCCGCCAGCGGGTGGAGCAGGGGCCGGGGCCACGGCCCGCGCAGGCCGACCGCCACGCCCAGCAGCCAGACCGTCAGCCAGGGCCAGAACGTCGGCGGCATCCACACCACCAGGCCCAGCAGCAGCGCGGCGCCGCCCGCCAGGGGCCACGGCGCGTGGCTGCGCCATGCGCGCCGCAGCACAAGCAGCAGGCAGCAGGACCACCACAGGTAGGCGTACAGATACAGCATGCCGTTGCTGCCGAAGGTGGGCGTCAGGGCCGGTTGCAGCATGAACAGATTGCTGTAAAAGGCGGGCCAGCTCAGGGTGACGGTGCTAAAGGCGGGAAAGTCGGAGTACAAGCCCGAGCCGTTGAAAAAATGCACGCCGGCCAGGTCGAGCAGGCCGCCCAGGGCCAGCACCGGCAACAGCGCCAGGTGCGAGCGCCACCAGCGCGCGAGCAGCGCACGATCGCCCTGCGCGGTCGGCATGTGGCGCAAGAACAGGCCGACGAAGATGCCGTTGATCACGAAAAACACGGCGAAGGATTCGTGCCCGAGTCCGGTGAAGAAATAGAATGCCTGGTCGATGTGCGAGCGCGCCTGCAAGGCGTCGTAGTCGACGAACATGAGGAAGCGCACGTGATAGACGAGCGCCATCAGGGCGCTGACCCACAGGGACGTGTCGAGAAATGTGGCAAAGCGTCTGTTCATGTCGCGCTCCTTCGCAAGGCCCGGACGGTAGTCCGGCGGCCCATTGTCTATGCATGTGATCGGCGCTCGTTTGTGGTGCGACAAAGTCGCAGGCCTCCACCTGGAGATGACTACTTAGCAAGCTTCACTTTGTAGACGCCACGCGTTCATCGTCGAAACGTCAGTGAGGGCGCGTCTGACCCGGTCTATTTTTCGTTAGTCCCCGCGAAGGTGATCGTGGCTATACGCTCGACCCCTCGTCGAGTGAACAGGCGCCATGAACTAGTGCGCGCACAGGTCCGAAGTCCTTCAGTGATGCTGCGTGGGGTGTTAAGATTGCGCTCGTCACTAACAACGCGTGTGCGCTCTCATTTGCGGCGCCTTCCGTTGTCTCTTCTAGTACGATTCCCCCTTACAACGCGCGACACGACTCATCAGCTTATGAAATCTGCGATACAAGAAGAACTTTTTGACCTTCCCCCCCCACCGAAAGCCGCAGGCAAGTCCCGGGCGAAACTCGATGCGGAGCAGTCCGGAACCTTCAGTCCTAACATGAAGTTGCCTGTTCACCGATGGTTTCGGTACTCAGCGGGCTTTTCTGCAGACTGGGTTGCGTCCGTGATTGCTGAACGCAATGCAACGACTGTGCTCGACCCGTTTGTTGGTTCTGGAACTGTTTGTGTTGAGGCGGATAGGGCTGGAATCAGATCATACGGGGTCGAATCCCACCCGTTCGTATACAGATTGGCGAAGGGAAAGGTATCTTGGCCATCAGATGTCTCAGCATTCCGCGATGCGGTTGCTGATATTGAGGCTAGGGCCCAGCGAGAAACTCACGAGTCTCAGGACGATGTGCCAGACTTGCTTGCGAAATGTTTCACAAGGGAAACTCTGAGCGAACTTCTTGCACTGAGACGCGCCTATTTGGCCGTTGCCCCTGGGCTTGATGAACAGACTCGCTCGCTTATATTCTTAGCTCTCAACGCGATCCTGCGCCCATCCAGTCACGTCGGCACCGCTCAATGGCAATACGTTTTGCCAAACAAGACAAAAGTAAATGTTTCAAGTCCTGCCGAAGCGCTAACTTCACAAGCCATCATCATGGCCTCTGACATGGAGACGATGCAGAGAAGCCAGAAAATTAGTCGTTCGACTTTGTTACAGGCAGATGCCAGATCACTTGAAGGAATCCCTGATCGCGTTGTCGATTTGGTCATAACTTCGCCCCCGTACGCGAATAACTACGATTATGCGGACGCGACCCGTCTCGAAATGACTTTTTGGGGAGAAGTGAATTCCTGGGGAGATCTCCATGAAGCTGTTCGAAAATATTTGATCTGTTCGAGCTCGCAGCATGCTTCGAAAGAGAAGCTCAATCTCGAGCAGCTCTTGGATCGGCCATCATTAGGACCAATTCGTGAGGAGCTATCCGTAGTTTGTAACGAACTCGCGATCGTAAGAGCAACAAAAGGTGGCAATAAGGCTTATCATACGATGATTGCGGCATATTTTTCGGATATGGCTGACACATTTACTGCACTTCGTCGCGTGACTACAAAATCAAGCAACCTATGTTTGGTCATCGGCGATTCCGCACCCTACGGTGTACATGCGCCAGTAGAGCGGTGGTTTGGAGAACTGGCAGTTGCTGCCGGCTTCGAGTCGTGGGAGTTCGAAAAGATCCGCGAGCGTAACGTTAAATGGAAGAATCGTAAACACACGGTCCCGCTTCACGAGGGACGCCTTTGGATTAAAGGATAAGATGGCGAGCTCACCTTCACACAAGTTTGGACAAGACCTCGGGAATTTACTTGAGGATATTGTTTTGAATCGCATTCTCAAGCCAAGGCTAGAGGCGTTCGCAGGCGCAAAACATTTCTATTTAGACTCTCAAAAAGAGCGCCCAGCACGAACTGGGAAAAAAGTTAGTTGGAATGACAAGTACGGCAACAAACACGATCTTGATTTTGTGATCGAGGTTGGTGGATCTGAAACCGAACGTGGAATGCCTGTTGCGTTTATTGAGGCGGCATGGCGGCGATATACGAAGCATTCGAAAAATAAGGCGCAAGAAATTCAAGGCGCTATCCTTCCGATAATCGAACTCCATCATCTGGCTGCGCCGTTTTACGGGGCAGTACTTGCAGGCGAGTTTACAGACAACGCACTTGCTCAACTTCGCAACAATAAATTTTCAGTGCTTTACATTCCTTACAGACAAGTTGTTGATGCTTTTGCAGCGGTTGGATTCGACATCGAATTCGATGAGGACACGTCGGATAAGTCCTTTGCGGAGGCCAACGTTAGGCTTGCATCATTATCTGACGCCGAGAAGGCCGAAATCCGCGTTTTTCTGGTTGACGCTTCGAAGAATGAGACCGATAAATTTATGACTGCTTTGCAAGCGACGCTCGAACGTTTTATTGTTCAGATCATATTGGTACCGTTATTCGGTACCGAAGCAAAGTGCATGTCAGTCGAGGAGGCGCTTGTCCAGTTGGGACAACTCGACAAGACCAAGCCCAACGGGTCCTTGCAAAAAATTGACGTGATCGTTGACTACAACAATGGCGATACCATTCGGGCGTCGTTCGTCGATGAGATCGGTGCGATGGATTTCCTCAGCAAATTGGCGGGGTGACTGACGGCTGGGTTGTCAGGTGTGAATCGACCGAAAACCCTTGGGTTAGAAGCGGTCGGGAGCTTATAATGCCTGCGACCGTTCAGGTCGTTCAAGCGTCCGAATCGGACCAGGAATGCGGCTGTAGCTCAATGGATAGAGTATTGGCCTCCGAAGCCAAGGGTTGTGGGTTCGATCCCCGCCAGCCGCACCATCAAGAAAAATCAGCGTTTCCCCCTTCATTTTGCAGTCGGGTAAACTTGTCGGTAGCAGTCAATCAAGCGTAAAATGCGTTGCACGCGGGTGTAGCTCAATGGTAGAGCAGAAGCTTCCCAAGCTTACGACGAGGGTTCGATTCCCTTCACCCGCTCCAATGAACTGAGCACCGGATCGTCTGTGGTCACACATCGCATGGCGCGAGCCGGTCTGCCTTCATTCCGGTGAATGAAAGGACCCATGCACGCCAGCGCGACATTGCTTTCCTTCTCCCTTGGCCTGTCACTCTTCAGTGCGCTTATTCCTGCCCACGCATGCAAACTTGCCGAGGAAACGTACAGCCTCAACGCATTCCTGGCCAAAAAAGACCCGAAGCAAGTCGTGTTCCTTGGAAAAGTGACCTCGGTCGTATCGCTGCCAACACCGCCTTCGCTTCTTGTTGCTCAAAATTTTGAGTCTGAAACGACGCGTTGGTGGCGCGGAACGCCCAGGAAGAGGGTGTCCGCAAGCGGTTACGTTGAAGAGCCAAGCGGTTCAAGCTGCGATGGTGCGTTCGATTTCTCGGTCGAGGCTGGCGCAGAATGGCTGATCGTCGGCTATGTCGAGGATGGGCGGGTGCATCCGATGCCCATGCTGAGCAAGCGCCTGACGAACGGCGGCGTGCCAAACGATGTACTTCACATCCTTGACGCCCAACAATGAATTTTTACTCCGAGGTCAGTATGAAGACAATCAACAGCGCTTGCCTTTGGCTGACGGTGTTGATGTTCTTTCCCGCCACTGCCAAGGCATGCACGCCCGCTCAGAACTTTACTCCCTACACTGTCGAGAAGCTCTACGATATCGCCACCTATGTGGTGTACGCCGAGGGCGGCAAGTTGGTACCCTCCGCCAGCGGCGAGCGGCTCACCGTCAAGGTTCTGGAGCATTTCAAAGGGCCGCCGCTCGAGAGCGTGCCTGCCTATGAAAACAGCTGCAACCGTACGCCGGAAATTGGCGTCGCCGGGGTGCATTTTCTGGATCCAGACGGCAGGGGGCATACGATGGCGTATCCCGTCGGCCAACGCGTGGAGCAGATCCTGGCAACCTTGCGCCGCATCAAAGCCGAAGACGCTGCCGGCAAGACGCCTGCCACCGAGCGATAGGATCGCCCGCAACGCACAACGGTGATCGCCGCCGCAGCCTAGAACGGCAGCATCCCCGCATCGGCTGGCCTGGCATCGACATCGATCTCGACAAAGTTGACATGTTCAAGCTGCACCAACGCAAGCAACTCGCTGGTCTGGAAGGTGGCGAAGGCGCGAAAACCATTGTCTTCGATCGACACCAGCATGATCGGCAAGGCCGGAAAATACGGCTGCAGCCGCACCAGCAGCGCCGGTCCGCGCTCGGGCAGCGTGTCGGCCGAATCGACCAGCACGATCGCCAGCACGGAACCGCCCACGGTGATGCAGGCCGACTTCATCGCGCGCCTGCTTCGCGTGGCTTGCCGTAGTCCGGCGTACCTGCGCCCCGTGCCATCGCGCGGCGCTTGGGTGTCGGGCTCCGAAGGCAGAACGTCGGTTTTTCTTCGTGTTTCACAAATTCCTCATGTGCTTCCAGCATCGCGCCATTTTCCACAACATCAGATGCGGTCACTCTCCTTGCGCACCACGCGCCCCACGATGATGCAGTCGCTGCCCCGGCACACCTTGCGGTGGTACTTGCGCTTGTCGGAATTGTCGGACTCGAGCCACCATTCCCCCGCATCGCGCGAGAGCCGCTTGACCACCGCTTCGCCCTCGTAATTGACCGCGAACACCACGCCATCGGCCGGCCGGTTGTCGGCCGTATTGATCACGATGATATCGCCCTCGTACAAGGTCGGCTCCATGCTCTGGCCCTTGACGCGCGTGGCCACCAGCCGCTCCGGGATGAAATTGTGACGTCCCACCCAGGCCGCGTCGAGCGGCAAGGTGGCGCCGATATCGTGCCCCGGATCGGTCTGGAAACCGCTGATGCCGGCCGACAGCCGCAAGGTCACCATCTTGATCTGCACGAAACGCGGGTCGCCATCTTCGGCCACGATGACCGGCGCCATCTCTGGCGGCAAGCCGTGCGCCCCGGCCGCGCGGCGCGCCATCGGCCCCGTGCCTTCGTGCAGCCACTCGAAGGCCACCATGCAGGCCGCCGCCAGCGCCGCCAGGGTGGCCGCCTCCGGCCCGCGCGTGCCGCTGCGCTTGAGGATGCGGTTGATGGTCGGCTGCGGTACGCCGGAGGCGCGCGACAAGGCGCTCTGCGACTGGAAACCGGCTTCTTCCATCGCGTGTGTGAGGCGGTCTGAAATAGTCATGCTGCCAATTATACACGCATGAATAGATATTTTCAAAACCGGAGCGTGCTCTTGTTGAAAATCTATCCGAGCATGTATAGACTGTGTACATGGATAAAGAAATCTCCACCCTGTTACGGGAAATTAAGGATGCAACCGGGTGGACTGAGATGCGAATCGCGAGGGCGCTGGGCACCACCCAGCCGACCGTCAGCCGTATCCTGAATGGCCAGGCGGACTGCAAAATCGCCACCTTCCACGCCATCTGCGCACTGCACGCGCTGAAATGCCCGCTTGCCCCGCAAGTGGATCGTTGAGTTGACCTGGGCTGACCTGAGGCACCTATGAGCACGAGCAAACTTGCCGGCGGCATTCCCGCCGCACCGGGACAGTCACGTCCCCACCTTGTCCAGCGCGCCGCCGGCGCATCGATGATCCATGTACTGGAACGCCGGGGCCCGGATGGCACTGACGCTCCCCATCCCCACCAGCGCTTCAAGGAGGTCCCATGCGCGTCTTACTCAACCTGAAACAACGGCTTGCCCCCACCTGGCTGCTCGCCTCGTGGGACGCCAGCGCATCGGCCGCCACCAGCTTCGCCAGCGACTTGTCGAGCATCCCGCTCGATGGCGTGGCCGTCGCCGTCACCCTGTCCCTGGTCGGCGGGGCCGCCGGCACCTTGCAAAAGATCGCCAGCCCCGAGGTGACGATCAAGTCGCTGCCGCTCGAAATCGCCAAGGATATCCTGGTGTCCCTGGTGGCCGGCCTGGTCACGTACTCGCTGTGCGCGTGGCAGGAGATCCCGCTGCTGCTGCAGCCTGGCTGCATCACCATCGCGGCCTACGGCGGCTCGCGCGTGCTCGAGCGCTACCTGTCGGCCGGCATCTCGCGCATGGAGCACCTGAACGGCAAGTCCGACAAACCCCTGTAAGCCCTCACCCCCGCAGCCTGTCGGGAAGGCCGGTACGATATAATGTCGTCCGGCCGTTTTTTCTTTCTCTACTCCTTCTTCCCCCATCCCCATGTCCGCAGATACCCCGAACCGCCCGATGTTGTACGACCCGACCGAACATCGCATCCGCAGCTTCGTCACACGCGCCGGTCGCCTGTCGATCGCCCAGGCGCGCGCGCTCGACGAGCTGGGGCCGAAGTTCCTGGTCGAGTATGCAAAAACACCGCTCGACTTCGAACAAGCCTTCGGCCGCACAGCGCCGGTGATCCTCGAAATCGGCTTCGGCATGGGCGACACCACCTCGCACATCGCCAAAGGCATGCCGGAGAAGGACTTCATCGGCGTCGAAGTGCATACGCCCGGCGTGGGCAGCCTGCTCAAGCAGATCGGCGAACAGGGTTTGACCAACCTGCGCCTGATCCAGCACGATGCGGTCGAAGTGCTCAAGCAGATGATCCCGGCCGGCTCGCTGGCCGGCGTGCACGTGTTCTTCCCGGACCCGTGGCACAAGGCGCGCCACAACAAGCGCCGCCTGCTGCAGCCGCCGTTCGTCAAGCTGCTGGCCGAGCGCCTCGTACCGGGCGGCTACCTGCACTGCGCCACCGACTGGGAAGACTACGCGGTCCAGATGCTAGGCGTGCTGGGCGCCGAAGCGCTGCTGCAAAACACGGCCGAAGGCTATGCGCCGCAGCCGGCCTACCGTCCCCTGACCAAGTTCGAAAACCGCGGCATCAAGCTCGGTCACGGCGTCTGGGACCTGGTGTTCACCAAAAAATAGACCCGATGGCGGCGCTGCGGCCATGCGGCCTGCATCGCCACGCTATTTTCTCCAAAGTGGTAGCGTTTCCAAATAGAATGTGATTTCTTGGTACGCTTCTTCACAAGGAGTCAATACGATGGGTTCACAAGCTTCCCGCCTGGACGTGGTCGACGCATTGCGTGGCTTCGCCATCGTGTCGATCATGCTGCTCCATAACATCGAACACTTCGACCTGTATTACGTGGTCCCCGACTCGCCGGCCTGGCTGGCCGCCCTCGACAAGGTCGTCTGGGAAGTCGCCTTCTTCCTCTTCGGCGGAAAATCGTACGCCATCTTCGCGCTGCTGTTCGGCCTCACCTTTCACCTGCAGTCGCAGGCGCGCAAGGAGCGCGGCGAGGATTTTCGCGTCCGCTACGGCTGGCGCCTGCTGATCCTGTTCGGCTTCGGCCTGCTCAATTCGATGTTCTTCCACGGCGACATCCTCACCATCTATGCCGTCGTCGGCCTGTGCCTGCTGCCGGTGGCGCGCCTGCGCGATTGGGCCCTGCTGGCGCTGGCCGCGATCCTCATGCTGCAGCCGTACGAATGGCTGGTGCTGGCCGACGCCCTGCGCCAGCCGGATGCGAGCATCGGCGACCCGGACTCGTGGCAGTATGTCGGGCGCATGAATGCGTACCTGATGGGCGACTCGCTGCTGCGCGTCTGGGCCGGCAATCTGACCAACGGCAAGCTGGGGGTGATTCTGTGGAGCTGGGAAAACGGCCGCATCTTCCAGATCCTGTCGCTGTTCATGCTCGGCATGCTGGCCGGACGGCACGGCGTGTTCGAGGCCGGCACGCACGCCATGCAGTTCTGGCGCTGCACCCTGCTTGCCGCCACGGCGCTGTTCCTGCCGCTGTACACCGTGCGCACCTTGCTGCCCGACTGGATCGCCAGCACCGCCGTGCGCCGGCCGCTGGCCACCATCGTCGCCTCGTGGTCCAACTTCGCCTTCATGCTGGTGCTGGTGGCATGCTTTGTCATGCTGCACCAGGGCGGGGCGCTGACCCGGGCGCTGCGCGTACTGGCCCCGTTGGGACGAATGAGCCTGACCAGCTACTTCACGCAGTCGATCATCGGTTCCTTTATCTACTACGGCTTCGGCCTGGGCCTGTACCAGGTCACCGGCGCCACCGTGTGCCTGTTGATCGGCGCTGTGCTGGCGGCGCTGCAGTGCGCCTTCTGCGCCTGGTGGCTCAGGCGCCACGCCCAGGGGCCGCTGGAGCGCTTGTGGCACCGGGCGACCTGGATAGGCGCGCGCCGGGCTGCATGAAGGCCATCAGGTTCCCGCCCAGGACCAACAGCAGGCCGCCAACAGCCAGGGCGCTCCACTGGTACCCTTCCAGCACGGTGGACACGCTCAACGCCACCACCGGAAACAGCACGGTGGAATACGCCGCGCGGTCCGGTCCGATGCGCCCGACCAGCAGCAGGTAGGCGGTAAAACCGACCACCGAGCCGGGAATGGCCAGGTACAGCAGCGAGGCCGCGTAGCGCACGCCCGGTTCGACCACGAAGGGCATCTTGAGCAGCCACGCGCCGGCGCCGAGGATGGTGGCGCCGATCAGCATGGCCCAGGTATTGGTCAGCCAGGGCGTCAGGCCCAGCGCCTGCATGCGCGAGGACAGCAGGTTCCCGGTCGAGAAGCACAAGGTGCCCAGCAGCGCCAGGCCGAGGCCGAACAGCATGCCACTGTCGTTCCAGTGTCCGCGCATCTGCGGCAGGAACAGCAGGGCGATGCCGCCCAGGCCCAGCAAGGCGCCACCGATCACCTGGCGCCGGATCGGGCGACCCATGAAGAGGCGGCCGTTGATGGCATTCCAGATCGGCGCCGTCGAAAACACCACCGCCACTAGGCCGCTCGGCACCCACTGGCTGGCGTAGTAGAAACAGAGGAAATTACAGCAGAACAGCGCGAGCCCCTGCGCCAGCAGATAGCGCCAGGCGCTGCGCGGCGGCCAGATTGGTTTGCGCGTGGCGATCAAAAACAGCATCAGTACCGCGCTGGCGATCCAGAAGCGGTAGGCGATCGACACCGGCGCCGGCACCACGCCGAGTTGATAGGTGATGGCGATCCAGGTGGTGCCCCAGATCAGGACCGTGAGAAAGTAGAGGAAGATATTCATGCCGCCATCATCAACCCGCGGCGCCAGCGCGGATTGTCTGATCTTGCGCACTTTGCAGCGCCTGACGGCGGCGGCGCGCTTGCCATGCTAGACTTTTCAGCATGCACTCACGACCATCACTCATTTCGCACGCCGTCTTCAACACCATGAGCGGCACCAATGCCACGCTCGAACGCTTCGCGTGGCTGGGCGACGGCATGGCAACGGCAATCTGGCAGCGCGAAACCGAGGAAGAGCTCACCAGCTACGTGCAGCCCGGCCACCACACCCTGTCGTGCTACCTGGGCGGCGGCTACCGCATCGAGCGCGCCGACGTGCCCGGACGATTCGGCGCACCGCAGCAACTCTGTTCCATGCCCGACTGGCACGAGTCGCAATGGGTGGTGCGCGGCCATGTGCGCATGCTGCATGTCTACTTCATGCCCGAGCACTTCACCCGGCGCGCCGTGGTGGAACTCGATCGCGAACCGCGCGAACTGACCCTGGCCGACCGCACCTACTTTGAAAACCCGCGCATCGTGCAGCTGTGCGAATCGCTGCTGGCGCAATCGTGGCAAGCGCCCGACGACCTGCTGCGCGCCAACGAGATCAGCCACGAAGCGCTGAGCGAACTGCTTCGCTCGCAAGCCATCGTGCGGCGCGACCTGCGCCTGCGCGGCGGCCTGGCGCCGCTGGTGCGGCGTCGCCTGGCCGACTACATCGAGCAGCACCTGGCCCAGTCGATCACCCTGGGCGAGCTGGCGCAACTGGCCTGCCTGTCGGAGTTTCACCTGGCGCGCATGTTCCGCGTCTCGTTCGGGATGCCGCCGTCAAGCTGGGTCGCGCAGCGCCGCATCGAACGCGCGCGCGCCTTGCTCAAGGCCGGCAAGCTGCCCTTGCAGCAGGTTGCCGCCGCCTGCGGCTACGCCGACCTGAGTCACTTCAGCCATCGCTTCAGCAAGGCGGTGGGCGCCCCGCCGGGACGCTACCGCCAGGCGCTGCTGGAGTAAGCGCTAGCTCATTTCCATGATGATGGCGACAATCTCGTCGCCATAGGAGACCAGCTTCTTCTCGCCCACGCCGGTCACGCCGCGCAGCTCCTGCAGCGAGGTCGGTTTGGCCTTGGCGATTTCGCGCAGGGTGGCGTCGACAAAGATCACATAGGCCGGCACGTTGTGGGCGCGCGCGGTCTCCACGCGCCACCAGCGCAGCTTCTCGAAAATCGCCTGTTCCGACTTGGACAGTTCCATCTCCACGTGCGCCTTGGACGAGACGCCCGCCGCGCGCTTCTGCTTGACCGGCTTCTGGTACTGGCGCAGCTGCACCTTTTGCCCGCCCTTGAGCACCGGGCGCGCGGCGTCGGTCAGCTTGAGCGAACTGTAAACTTCATGGTCGACCGTGATCAGCCCGAGCGCAATCGCCTGGCGCAGGATCGCGCGCCATTCGGCCTCGGTGCGTTCGCCGCCGATGCCGTACACCGACAGCGAATCGTGGTGCCACTGCTTGATGCGGTCCGTTTCGACCCCGCGCAGCACGTCGATCACATGGCCGGCCGCGAAGCGCTGGTCGACCCGGTAAATCGCCGACAGCAGTTTTTGCACCGGCACCGTGCCGTCGAAGGACACCGGCGGAATCAGGCAGGTATCGCAATTGCCGCACGGGGTCGATTGCTCGCCGAAGTATTCGAGCAGGCGCACCCGCCGGCAACTGAGCGTCTCGCACAGCCCCAGCATGGCGTCGAGCTTCATCGACAGCACGCGCTTGAACGTTTCGTCCGCTTCCGACTCGTCGATCATGCGCCGCTGCAGCACCACGTCCTGCAGGCCATAGGCCATCCAGGCGCTGGCCGGCATGCCGTCGCGGCCGGCGCGCCCGGTCTCCTGGTAGTAGCCCTCGATGCTTTTCGGCAGATCGAGGTGACAGACAAAACGCACGTCCGGCTTGTCGATGCCCATGCCGAAGGCGATGGTGGCGACCATCACGATGCTCTCTTCACGCAAAAAACGCGCCTGGTTGGCGCTGCGCTTGGGGTAGTCCATGCCGGCGTGGTAAGGCAGGGCGCGGATGCCGTTTTCGTTCAGGAAGTCGGCGGTTTCTTCGACTTTTTTACGCGACAGGCAGTACACGATGCCGGCGTCGCCGCCATGTTCGGTGGTGATGAAGTCGAGCAGTTGCTTGCGCCCGTTGGCCTTCTCGACGATCTGGTAGCGGATGTTCGGGCGGTCGAACGAGGACACGAACTGGCGCGCATCGCCCAGTTGCAGGCGCAGCGCGATTTCGGCGCGGGTCTGCTGGTCGGCGGTGGCGGTGAGCGCAATGCGCGGCACGTCCGGGAACTGCTCGTGCAGGATCGACAGCTTGATGTATTCGGGCCGGAAGTCATGCCCCCACTGCGACACGCAGTGCGCCTCGTCGATCGCGAACAGCGCGATTCTGGAAGCCTGGAACAGGTCCAGGCAGCGCTGCGTCATGAGGCGCTCGGGCGCCACGTAGACCAGGTCGATCTCGCCGGTGCGCACCAGGCGTTCGATGCGCATCGATTCTTCGTAGGTCTGGGTCGAATTCAGGAACGCGGCGCGCACGCCGACTTCGGCCAGGGCGTCGACCTGGTCCTGCATCAAGGCGATCAGGGGCGAGACCACCACGCCGACGCCGTCGCGCAGCAGCGCCGGAATCTGGTAGCACAGCGACTTGCCGCCGCCGGTCGGCATGAGCACCAGCGCGTCGCCGCCGCTGGCGACGTGTTCGACGATTTCCTTCTGCTGCCCGCGAAACGCCGGGTAGCCGAAGACCGTCTGTAGCTGTTCGAGCGCGCGCGCTGAGAGGTCGGCGTCCATTATTCCGCCCAAACGACCCATCCGTAGTGCGAGCTGGCCAGCACCACGATGCCGAACACGATGCGGTACCAGGCGAACACGGTGAAGTCATGGGTGCTGATGTAGCGCAGCAGCCAGCGCACGCACAGGAAGGCCGAGATAAACGCCGCGATCGAGCCGATCCCGAACATCGGCAGGTCGGCGGCCGACAGCAGCGCGCGTTCCTTGAACAGCGAGTAGGCGGTTGCCAGCAGCAGGGTCGGGATCGCGAGGAAGAACGAGAATTCGGTGGCGGCCTTGCGCGGCAAGCCGAACATCATCGCGCCGATGATGGTCGCGCCCGAGCGGCTGGTGCCGGGAATCAGGGCCATCGCTTGCGCGCAGCCGACCTTGAAGGCGTCGAGCAGGGTCATGTCGTCCACCGTTTCGACCCGCACCACCGGGGGATGGAGCTTGTTGCGGCGCTCCACCCACAAGATGATGACGCCGCCGATGATGAAGGCCAGCGCCACCGGCACCGGCTTGAACAGCACCGCCTTGATTTTGCTGCCGAAAGCGAGGCCGAGCAGCGCGAGCGGCAGGAAGGCGACGATCAGGTTGAGCATGAACTTGCGCGCCTTCGGGTCGCTCGTCAAGCCGGTCATCACCGAGGCGATGCGCGCGCGGTATTCCCAGCACACCGCCATGATGGCGCCGGCCTGGATCACGATCTCGAACACTTTCGCTTTCTCGTCGGTGAAGTCGAGCAGGCTGCCCGCAAGGATCAGGTGGCCAGTCGAGGAAATTGGCAGGAATTCGGTGAATCCTTCCACCAGGCCCATGATGATGGCTTTAAGCGCGAGTGCGAGAGTTATGTCCATGAAGCAGTTTGTATTGTTGTCGGGGAAGTCGAACCGGATGGCGGCACGGTGCGGGGTCGAAGCTTACCACGAGCACGCCTCCGGCTTCGGATCGCGTCGCAAGTGCGGCGCTGTTTTTCGTGGCGGATGGGGCGCTATTGTTTTCTTGTTGCAATATTCTTGACGTCGTCCAGCAGCGGCATGATCGCCAGGGTCATCAGGGCGAGCGCCAGCGGCACGGTGGCCACGTAGCCCAGATGGCTGAAGCCGAAGGCGCCTGCGATGCCGCCGACAAAAAAGCAGGAGGCCAGCATGGCCAGCACCGCCAGGCGCTGGCGGTTGGCCTGGACCGGCGCCAGCGGCGCGCGGTTCCAGTACATCATCTTGCCCAACTCGATGCCAATGTCGGTGACGATGCCGGTAATGTGCGTGGTGCGGATCTCGGCATGCGAGAGTTTGGTGATCAGGGCGTTCTGCAATCCCATGATAAAACTGAGCAGCATGACGGTTGCCGACAGCGGCAGCTCGCCGGCCGGGGCCAGGCGCGCACCGAGCAGGCCGAAGCAAAGCAGCAGCAGCGCTTCGAGCATCAGGGGCAGCGCATAGACGCTGTGCAGCGCGCGCCGCCGGCCGTAGTGGACCATGATCGCGGTGCAGGCCGCGCCGGCCATGAACGCGAGCAGCATGCCCAAGCCGGTCAGCACCAGCGCGTGCGCGCCCAGCACCAGGTCGTCGGCCATGGCCGACACCACCCCGGTCATGTGCGAGGTGTAGCGCCGCACCGCCAGGAAGCCGCCGGCGTTGATGGCGCCGGCCACGAACGCCAGCATGTAACCCAGGTGGGCATTGGCGTCGCTGGAGCGGGCCGGCGCGGTAAGCCTTCTGGCGTAATTGACGGGCATGCGGTGCTTTCTCGGGAACCGGTCGGTCATTGTAGCGCGGACCGCCCCGCTGGCGCCTGGCGCTGCAACAAGCCTTCGATCGCTTGCAGCGAAGGCGGGGTGGCGCCAGCGGCCTGGCACGCCGCCGCGCCGGCGGCCACCGCGAAGCGCAGGTGCTCGTGCGGCGCGCGCCGCGGCTGGTGCAGCAAGCTCCAGGCCAGCGCGCCGATGCTGGCGTCGCCCGCGCCCACGCTGTCGAGAACCGTGACGGGCGGCGGGGCGGCGTGCCAGTTATCCGCGCCGATATGCAGCGATGCGCCTTGCGCGCCGCGCGTGTACAGGTAGGTGGCGCCCGGGTTCCAGCCGCGCAGGGTGGCGAATGCGGTGTCAAGCTCGCCGGTGCGAAACAGCCCGGCCAGGTCTTCATCCGACACCTTGATCACATCGGCCAGCGCCGTCATGCGCTGCAAGGTGGCGTCGTAGCGCTGGTCCATCAGCGCCCGGAAGTTCGGGTCGTAGCTGATCTTGACGCCATCGGCCTTGAGCGAGGCGGCCAATGCCAGCAGCTTGCCCGCCAGCGGCTCGCGCGCCAGGCTGATGCCGCCGAAATGCACCCACTTGCAATGCGCGCGCCAGCCGTCGGGCAGGCGCGCGGCGTCGAAGTGCAGGTCGGCGCTGTCGTCGCCGACGAAAAAGTAGCTGGGCGGGTCGGTTTGCCAGACGATCGCCAGCAGCGGCGAGCGCGCCTCGCGCTGCACGAAGCGCATATCGAGCCCGGCGGCCACGCTGGCGTCCCACAACTGGTCGCCGAACACGTCGCAGCTGAGCGCGCCGGCGAAAGCGCTCGGCACGCCCAGGCGCGCCATCACGCGCGCCACGTTCCAGGTCGAGCCGCCCACCTGGCTGCGCCACTGCTGCTGGCCCGGTTCGGCGATCATGTCGGTCAGCGCTTCGCCGGCGGCCACAAACAGCGGGAAGGTCGGTGCGTTCATGTCAGTCCTTCAGTACATTGAGCACTTCGTAACAGGCGCCCATGGTGTGATAGTCGACCTTGCCGGCCGGGCTCTTTTCGTCGGTCAGCTTGCCGTTGGACGGGCTGAGAATACGGTACCACGCGCCGTGCTGGTGGTCGACAAAGTGCGTCCAGCTGTATTCCCAGAGGCGCTGGTACCAGTCCCAGTACTGCGCCTGGCCCGTGCGCGCGCCCAGCAGCGCGGCTGCGGCCAGGCTCTCGGCCTGCACCCAGAAGTATTTGTGGCCGTCGCAGATGCTGTCGTCGGGCGCGAAGCCGTAAAAGATGCCGCCGTGTTGCGCATCCCAGGCTTTATCCATCGCCTGCAAAAACAGGGTACACGCGCGCGGCAGCAGCCAGGCGCCATCGCCCGCCAGGTGTACCTGGTGGCGTTCGAGGATCAGCAGCAGCTTGCTCCACTCGGTCAGGTGGCCCGGCTGGAATCCCCACGGGCGGAAGATGTTGGTGCTGTCGTGGCGGTTGTAGTCCATGTCGACCGACCAGTCTTGCTTGTAATGTTCCCACACGGTGTTCCCGCACAGCGCCGCCTGGCGCATGGTGATGTTGTGGGCCAGCGTTTCGGCGCGCTGCAGGTAGGCCTTCTCGCCAGTTGCTTCAAAAGCGCTGAGCAGGGCTTCGCAGGCGTGCATGTTGGCGTTCTGGCCGCGATACGGGGCGAGCTGCGACCAGTCGGCGCTCGCTTCGTCGGCGTACAGGCCATGCCGCGGCTCCCAGAAGCGGCGCTCCATCAGCGCGAAGGTCTCGCCGATATGCGCGCGTGCTTCTTCCACCCCGGCCATCAGCGCGTGCGCATACGCCAGCAGCACGAAGGCCAGGCCGTAGCAGTGGTTGGTGCCGTCCATGACCTCGCCCTTGCCGTCGGCGCAGTTCAAGGTCCAGGCGTAGCCGCCGGTGGCCGGGTTGCGGTGCGCCGCGCGCAGGAAGTCCAGGCCGTGCAGGAGGCGCTGCTGGTCGGCCGGGTCGGCGAACTGGCGGAACGCCATCGCATAATTGAAGATGAAGCGCGTGCTGCTGACCAGGTGGCGCGTGTGGGCGTCGTAGACGGTGCCGTCGTCTTTGTAGAAGTGATAAAAGCCGCCGCTCGGATCGACGCAGCGCGGATCGTAAAAGCGCTTGGTGTGGCGAATGTGCTCGAGCAGGGTGTCGCGTGAATGAAAATCGGGGGCCATCGTCAAGTCTCGTCGTCAAAAAAAGGGGTGAAAAAAACTGCGTGCGGACGCCGGCCGGACGGCCGCGCTTGCACATCGCGTGTTCAGTCGGTGAGGGAAAAGCGCGCTATTTGTGCGGCCCGAAGTCGTCGCACACGGTGCTGGCGCGCACGATCAGCTCCACCGGCGCGACCTGCTCCACGGGCGCTTCCTGATGCTCGCGCAGCAGCAGTTCGACGCCCATCGCACCGAGCTGCTTCTTGTCGATGCGCAGGGTGGTCAGGGGCCGGTGCCCGAGCACCGCGCTGGAGATGTCGTCGAAGCCGACGATCGATACATCGTGCGGCACCGTCAGGCCGGCCGCCAGGCAGCAGCGCATGGCCACCAGGGCTGCGCTGTCGTTGTAGCAAAACACCGCGTCGGGCGGGTTGGGCAGGGCCAGCAGCGACTGCATCGCTTCGCAGGCGCCGGTTTCGAGGTCGACGCCGTCCGCCAGGCTCGCTTCCAGGCGCGGGTCGGCCAGCATGCCTGAGTCGAACAGCGCCTGGCGATAGCCCTTGTTCCGTTCGCGCACGCTGTAGTGGCCGAGCGAACCCGAAATCATGCCGATCCGCGTGCGTCCCAGGCCGATCAGGTGTCTGGTGGCCAGGTAGCCGCCCATGAAATTGTCGGGATTGACCGAGCTGTAACCGCGCAGCTTCATGTCGATCAGGACCAGCGGCTTGCCGCTCGCGCGCAGGGCGCCCAGCAGCTCGGGCTCGAAGAAGCCGGCGCACACCACCGCGTCCGGCGCATGCATGCGCAACTGCTCGGTCACGCCGTCGGCCGGGCCGACCGCCATGAACGAGAGCACGATGCCCTGCTTGCGGCAGGCTTCCTCCGCGCCGTGCAGCACCGGCGAATAAAACGGACTGCTGGCCGCCG
This sequence comes from Massilia genomosp. 1, assembly GCF_011682185.1. Lineage (NCBI taxonomy): Bacteria > Pseudomonadati > Pseudomonadota > Betaproteobacteria > Burkholderiales > Oxalobacteraceae > Massilia > Massilia genomosp. 1. The sequence continues at coordinate 63,013 of NZ_WHJF01000005.1, read as the reverse complement.
TGTTGTGCTGGCGGTGCAGTAAAAAAGTCAGGCGCCGCATGCGCTTGCGCCGCAGGTTGGCAAAATCGTAGCCCAGTTCATGGGCGGCCGAGAGCACCATCTGGCGCGTGGTTTCGGTCAGTCCCGGCTCGTTCTTGAGCGCGCGCGAAATGGTCCCCGCCGAGACGCCGGCGAATTTGGCGATGTCGCGGATGGTGACGTTCGATGGGCTGGCGGCGCTCATCGGAACGGGGCCTGCGGGGCGCGCGGAAGGTTCACAAGGTTCTCCAGTGGCAGATGCCTTTTTATGCTGAGAGTCTTGCATATCGATTAGCCCATGGTCAAACGATTGGTCCGGTTTGCAAACAGTTTAGCCCGGTTTTACTAAACAGGGCCCCGCCGGCGGCTGCTAAAGCCGGCATGCCCCGCGCACGGCCGGACGCGTGTTTAGTGATCATGGCTAAACATGGTCGAAAGTGCCATTTTTTGTTTGACCGGGCGGGGCCGCAGATGCACACTCGTCTCATCCATATAAACCGGCCGGCGACCCTTTACAGGCGCCGAGCGGGTAAATACAAAACAGGAGACACGCACGATGAATACCCTGACCAAACACGCCCTGGCCGTGGCGATTGCGGCCGCGCTGCCGTTGTCGGCCGGCGCGGCCGATCAGCCCAAACCCTGGCTGGACCCGGCGCTTTCGGCCGGCCAGCGCGCCACGCTGGCGCTCAAGGAAATGACGCAGGAAGAAAAGCTGCAATGGGTGTACGGCTACTTCGGCGCCGACTTCGCGCCCAAGAAAACCATCAAGATCGCCGCCGCCCTGCCGTCGTCGGCTGGCTACATTCCCGGCGTTGCGCGCCTTGGCCTGCCGGCGCTGTTCGAGACCGACGCCGGCCTTGGCGTGGCATCCCAGGCCAGCGCCAATCCGCGCGAGCGCACCTCGCTGCCGTCCGGCCTTGCCACGGCGGCCACCTGGAACCCCAGGCTGGCTTACCAGGGCGGCGCGATGATCGGTCTCGAGGCGCGCGCCTCGGGCTTTAACGTGATGCTGGCCGGCGGCGTGAACCTGATGCGCGACCCGCGCAACGGCCGCAATTTCGAATACGCCGGCGAAGACCCGCTGCTGGCCGGGATCATGGTGGGGCAGGCGGTCAAGGGCATCCAGTCCAACCATGTGATTTCGACCGTCAAGCACTATGCGCTGAACAACCAGGAGACCGGCCGCAATGAGCTCGATGCGCGCATCGGCAATGTGGCGGCGCGCACCAGCGACCTGCTGGCCATGCAGCTGGTGATCGAACAGGGCGACCCGGGCTCGGTCATGTGCGCCTACAACCGCGTCAACGGGCCGTACGCGTGCGAGAACGGGTGGCTGCTGAACGAAGTGCTCAAGCAGGACTGGGGCTTCAAGGGCTACGTGATGTCCGACTGGGGCGCGGTGCATAGCACCGTGGCGTCGGCCAACAATGGGCTGGACCAGCAGTCCGGTTCCGAATTCGACAAGTCGCCGTACTTTGCGGGCGCGCTCGAAGAAGCGGTCAAGACCGGGGCCGTGTCGCAGGCGCGCTTCGACAATATGGTGTACCGCATCCTGTTCGCCATGTTCGACAAGGGCGTGGTCGATCATCCGGTCAAGCCGGACGGCGCGATCGACTTTGCCGCCCATGGGCTGGTCAGCCGGCGCGATGCCGAAGAAGGCATGGTCCTGCTCAAGAACGCCGCTCAGGTGCTCCCTTTGCGCAAAGACGTGAAAACGATTGCAGTGATCGGTGGCTACGCCGATCAGGGCGTGCTCTCCGGTGGTGGCTCGTCGCAGGTGTATCCGATCGGCGGCAGCGCCGTCAAGGGCTTGCTGCCGGCCAGCTGGCCCGGTCCCGTGGTGTACCACCCATCCGCGCCGGTGACCGAAATCGGCAAACTGGCGCCCGGCGCCAGGGTCGTTTTCGATAGCGGCGCCGATCCTGCCAGGGCGGCGCAGCTGGCCGCCACGGCGGACGCGGTCATCGTGTTCGGAACCCACTGGATTGGTGAAGCCAACGACGCGCCCGACCTGTCGCTGCCGGACCGGCAGGATGCCTTGATTAGCGCCGTCGCCAGCGCCAATCCGCGCACCGTGGTCGTGCTCGAGACGGGCGGCCCGGTGCTGATGCCGTGGCTGGACAAGACGGCGGCCGTGCTGCAAGCCTGGTATCCGGGCACGCGCGGCGGCGAGGCGATCGCGCGCGTGCTGTTCGGCGATGTCAATCCGTCCGGGCATTTGCCGGCCACTTTCCCGCAATCGATGGCCCAACTGCCGCGTCCCGTGCTCGATGGCGACCCGGCCAAGCCGCAGATGCAGTTCAAGGTCGATTATCACGAAGGCGCGGCGGTCGGCTACAAGTGGTTCGACCTCAAAAAGCACAAGCCGCTGTTCCCGTTCGGGCATGGCTTGTCGTACACCCAGTTCGCCTATTCCGCCCTGGCGGGCGAGTACAAGAACGGCCAGCTGCAGGTGCGCTTCAAGGTCGGTAACACGGGCAAGGTGGCCGGCAAGGACGTGGCGCAGCTGTACGTGGCGCCGGTCGGAGCGCGCTGGGAGGCGCCCAAGCGCCTGGCCGGTTGGGACAAGGTCGACCTGCAAGCGGGCGAAAGCCGCGACGTGACCCTGACGGTGGAGCCGCGCATGCTGGCCGTGCTCGATGGCCCGTCCAAGACCTGGCGCATCGCCAGGGGCAAATACAAGCTGATGCTGGCGCAGGATGCCGCCGGCACCGGTGAAAGCAGCATCACGGTCGACCTGCCGGCGCGCACGTTGGACCTTCATGGCAAAGCACTTCCTTCAAACGTGAAAAGGTAGAAAGCGATGATCAAGATGAACCAGGCGCTTGCGGCATTGGCAATGGCGGGCATGGCCGGTGGTGCGGCGGAGGCGGCGCCGGTGAGCGCGGCGGGCAAGAGCGAATTCGTCTCGGTCAAGAAGACGCACTTTGCGCGCAAGGGCAAAACGTATTACATCGCCGGCGCCAATTTCTGGTACGGCGGCTATCTGGGCTCGCCCTCCGGCGTGGGCGAGCGCGCGCGCCTGCGCAAGGAGCTCGACACCATGAAGGCGCTCGGCATCAACAACGTACGCGTGCTGGCCGTTTCCGAAAAAACCGAGATGAGCAGCGCCGTGCGCCCGGCCACCACCAACGGCCCGGGCAAGTACGACGAGGACCTGCTGGCAGGCCTGGACTTCCTGGTCGATGAACTGGGCAAGCGCGACATGACCGTGGTGCTTTACCTGAACAACTTCTGGCAGTGGTCGGGCGGGATGACGCAGTACCTGAACTGGTTCGAAGGCACGCCGGCGCTCGACCCGAACGTGACCCGCGATTACGACGACTACATGGCCAAGACGGCGCGCTTCTACGCCAGCAAGGATGCGCAGAAGGAGTATCGCGGCACGATCAAAAAGATCGTCCAGCGCGTCAACACCATCAACGGCAAGCCTTACCGCGACGATCCGGTCATCATGTCGTGGCAACTGGCGAACGAGCCGCGACCCGGCAACGGCAAGGCCGGCGACAAGGAAAAGGCGATCTACACCACATGGATCGCCGAGACCGCGCAGTACATCCATGAACTGGACAAGAACCATCTTGTGAGCAGCGGCAGCGAAGGCCTGGCCGGGTCGGCGCAGGATGCGGAACTGTTCATGGCCTCGCATTCGACGAAGCACATCGACTACCTCACGTATCACCTGTGGCCAAAGAACTGGGGCTGGTTCGATTCCAAAAAGCCGGTCGAGAGCTGGGACCGAGCAATTGCCAAAAGCCGCGATTACCTGAACTCGCACATCGACATGGCCAGGACGCTCGGCAAGCCGATTGTGCTGGAAGAGTTTGGCCTGGACCGCGACGGCGCCTCGTTCGACATCAAGGCCGGCACCAGCATCCGCGACCGCTTCTATGGCGAGGTGTTCGGATTGATTCAAAGCCGCGCGGCCAATGGCGACCCGATCGCGGGCTGGAACTTCTGGGCCTGGGGCGGCGCCGGGCGCGCCGCCAACGCCGACTACTGGTGGAAGCAGGGCAATGACTTCATGGGCGATCCGCCGCAGGAAGAGCAGGGCCTGTACTCGGTGTTCGACTCCGATGCCAGCTCGCTGGCGCTGATCAAGGAACACGCGGGCAAACTGCGCGCCCTCCAGAAGTAAAACGAGCCGACGGGACGACCATGAAAATCGCAACGACGCTGTTGATGGCGGCAGCACTGCTGCCGGGCGCGCGCGCATCGGCGCAAAAGTTCGACACCCTGGCGGCGACGCCGCAAATGGGCTGGAACAGCTGGAATAGATTCGCCTGCAATATCGATGAAAAACTGATCCGCGAAACGGTCGACGCCATGGTCAGGATCGGCATGAAGGACGCCGGCTACGAGTACGTCAACATCGACGACTGCTGGCACGGCAAGCGTGACAAGAACGGCAACATCGAGCCCGACCCGGTGCGCTTCCCGTCGGGGATGAAGGCGCTGGCCGACTACGTACACGCGAAAGGCCTCAAGCTGGGCATCTATTCCGACGCCGGCGCCACCACCTGCGGCGGCCGGCCGGGCAGCCGTGGCCATGAATACCAGGATGCGATCAGCTACGCCAACTGGGGTATCGACTACGTCAAGTGCGACTGATCGATGCGCTCTTCATCGGCGAATCAACTCATGCTGCAAGAAGTATGGGCGTCGAGATTGTCATCGCTGGCTATCCCGGCGGCTGGCGGCTCAGAATCGGGTTGTCGCAGGAAGGATGGACGGTGTCGGTCAAGGATGGAACTCCCACGATGCTTTGAACAGACAGTTGACGATCACCCATTGCAGGCCGGTGCAGTCGCCCGCTCCTGCTCCCCCAGCCACTGCATCGCATGTTCGCGGCTGCTCCCGCACATCTCTTGCGATGGCTGCAGCCCGCCGCAAAACGCCGGCCGTTCCGGCTTGCCGAAAATCAGGCGGCGCTTGTCCACACCGAGTTCGATGCAGCACTCGCCCAGCGCGCTCGTCAAATGCAACGCAGTTGGAACCGTTTTCTCGCATGCTGTGTGGTGCCGCTGTGCTAATCTGGGCTCCCCAGTTTATGAGCACCAGCCGGTATGATGTCACGAACTAGTATCATCGCTTTCACTCCCGTCCTGGCGCTACTGGCTGCGATCTGCCTTTTCGAGTTGCCCCAGTCATACTGGTGTACGCCAATTGAAATCGGCGGTAAAGAACTGGCCTGTGGTTACGACTATGCGCGTCCAGTCCTGAAATTTGCGATCGACATGCTGTTCATTGTTGGCGCAAGCGGCATCGTGGCATCGCTGGTGTTCGCGTTTCAGCGGAGACTGTCCAAACCGGGGGGGGCTGGATTCATTTTGTCGGTGCTGATTGCCATCGCCTGTTTTTACCTGAAAGCGTATCTCGGCGTCGATGATTCCCCGTAAGGGTAACGGCACGTCCGATGGCTTTCAAGCCGGCGCGGTCGCCCGCTCCAGCTCCCCCAGCCACTGCATCGCATGTTCCCGGCTGCTCCCGCACATCTCTTGCGACGGTTGCAGTCCGCCGCAAAACGCCGGCCGTTCCGGCTTGCCGAAAATCAGGCAGCGGTTATCAAGGCCGAGCTGGATGCAGCGCTCGCCCGCGGCTTTGCCATACGGCATGCCGGGAATCGGACTGGTGATCGAAGGGGCGGTGCAGCAGGCGCCGCAATTGTCACGGCAATTCATGCCATCTCATTTCTGTGATTATTCTACGTCGCCCAAGTATACACCCCATCAAATCATAAGATGTCGTACAACTATTCGGGTTGTATAATAGGTGCATGACACCTTCCCCTACTGCCCAGGCGCTGCCGCCACCCCGCAAGAAACACCGCACCCTTGCCCAAGGCGTGGTCGAACACATCACGGGCAGCATCCAGCAGGGCGTGCTCAAGCCCGGCGACAAGCTGCCCACCGAATCGGCCATCATGGAGCAGCACGGCGTGAGCCGCACCGTGGTGCGCGAAGCCATTTCGCACCTGCAGGCGGCCGGCTGGGCCCAGACCCGGCACGGCATCGGCACCTTCGTCATCGAACGCAGCAACGCGGGCCTGGCGATCAATGCCGAGAGCATCGTCACCGTCATGGATGTGCTGGCGATGCTGGAACTGCGCATCAGCATGGAGGCCGAAGCGGCCTGGCTGGCGGCGGCGCGCCGCAGCGAGGCGCAGGTGGCCGAACTGGCCAAGGTGCTGGGCGCCATGCAGCGCAGCGTGGCGCGCGGAAGCCCCGCCGTTGACGCCGATGTGCAGTTCCACCTGTTGATCGCGCAGGCCACCGGCAACCGCTATTTCGTCGATATCCTGAGCCAGCTGGGCACCACCATCATCCCGCGTGCGCGCATCAACATGCCGCAACTGGGGCACGACGATCCGGCCGCCTACCTGGAACGGGTCAACCGCGAGCACGAAGACATCTTCAACGCGATCCTGCGCAAGGACCCGGAAGCGGCGCGCGCCGCCATGCGCACCCACCTGAGCAACAGCCGCGAACGCCTGCGCCAGGCGCAGCAGCAGCTGGAGTCGCACGGGGCCTGATCGCCCGTCCGCCCACCCATCCCGCATAGGGGAGCGCGCCCGCCGGCGCTCCCGCCGCTTTTCGCTTCGCCCTCCCTGTTTTACGCCCGCGGCCGCGCGCCGGCGGCGCCCTCATCCGTCTCAACGTTGTGCTTGCTTATGTCGAAGACTGGTTGTACGATGACGTATCACTAGCGCCAAAAACCCGCCTACCATCTGGAGACCCCATGAATCCGCAAGAACTCAAACAAATCCTCTCGTCCGGCCTGCTGTCGTTCCCGCTGACCGACTTTGACGAGCAGGGCAATTTCAACGCGCGCACCTACGCCGACCGTCTCGACTGGCTCGCTCCGTACGGCGCCAGCGCCTTGTTCGCGGCCGGCGGGACCGGTGAGTTCTTCTCCCTGACCCCAAGCGAATACTCGGACGTGATCCGCACCGCGGTCGACACCTGCCGTGGCAAGGTGCCGATCCTGGCCGGCGCCGGCGGCCCGACCCGCACCGCGATCGCCCTGGCCCAGGAAGCCGAGCGCCTTGGCGCGCACGGCATCCTGCTGCTGCCGCACTACCTGACCGAAGCGAGCCAGGACGGCCTGATCGCCCACGTCGAAGCAGTCTGCGCGTCGGTCAAGTTCGGCGTCGTCGTCTACAACCGCGGCCAGTGCCGCCTCACCGCCGACTCGCTCGAAAAACTGGCCGCGCGCTGCCCTAACCTGATCGGCTTCAAGGACGGCATCGGCGACATCGAACTGATGGTGCAGATCTGGCGCCGCATGGGCGAGCGCTTCAGCTACCTGGGCGGCCTCCCGACCGCCGAAGTCTACGCCGCCGCCTACAAGGCGCTGGGCACCCCGGTGTACTCGTCGGCCGTGTTCAACTTCATGCCGAAAATGGCGATGGACTTCTACCACGCGGTCGCCGCCGACGACCATGCGACCACCAACCGCCTGCTCGACCAGTTCTTCCTGCCTTACCTCGACATCCGCAACCGCAAGGCCGGCTACGCAGTGAGCATCGTCAAGGCCGGCGCGCGCCTGGTAGGCCACCCGGCCGGCCCGGTACGCGCGCCATTGACCGACATGACGGCGGAAGAAGACGCGATGCTGCTCAAACTGATCAGCGCCCAGGGCGCCCAATAATCCCGACCGAGGAACCGATTTTGGAGATCAACGATATGCAAATCAATGGAGAAATGGTCATCGGCCAACGCACCGTGCGCGGCACGGCCGGCGTGGTGCGCGCGATCGACCCGTCCCGCAACGACTCGATCGGGCCGGACTTCGGCCTGGCCACCGACGCCGATGTCGATGCCGCCTGCGCCCTGGCGCAAAGCGCCTTCGACGCCTACCGCAACACCACGCTCGAACAGCGCGCGGTCTTCCTGGAGACCATCGCCGAAGGCATCCTCCATCTCGGCCCCGCCTTGATCGAACGCGCCGCGCTGGAAACCGGCCTGCCGAGCGCGCGCCTGGAAGGGGAGCGTGGCCGCACCGTGAACCAACTGCGCCTGTTCGCCAAGGTCGCGCGCGACGGCTACTTCATCGACGCCACCATCGATTCGGCCCTGCCGGAGCGGGTGCCGCCGCGTCCCGATCTGCGCCTGCGCAAGATCCCCCTGGGACCGGTCGCCGTGTTCGGCGCCAGTAACTTCCCGCTGGCCTTCTCGGTCGGCGGCGGCGACACCGCCTCGGCGCTGGCCGCCGGTTGCCCGGTCGTGGTCAAGGCGCACGGCGCCCATCTCGGCACCTCGGAACTGGTTGGCAAGGTCATTCAACGAGCCGTGGCCGACTGCCAACTGCCCGAAGGCGTGTTCTCGATGCTGTTCGGCGAAGGCCGCCAGATCGGCCAGCGCCTGGTCGAGCATCCGGCCATCAAGGCGGTTGGGTTTACCGGCTCGCGCCAGGGCGGCCTGGCGCTGATGCGCACCGCGGCCTTGCGCGCCGAACCGATTCCCGTGTACGCGGAAATGAGCAGCATCAATCCGGTGTTCCTGCTGCCGGCGGCCTTGTCAAGCGAGCGCGCGGCCGTGGCGCAGGGCTTCGTCGATTCGCTGACCCTGGGCGTGGGCCAGTTCTGCACCAACCCGGGCCTGGTCATTGGCCTCAAGGGCGAGCGCTTCGACCAGTTCGTCGACGCGGCGGCGGCCGCGCTGCAAGCCAAGGGCGCCGGCACCATGCTCACCCCCGGCATCCACAAGGCCTACGTGGGCGGCGTGGAACAGCTCTCCGGCATCGACGGCGTGACCCTGGTCGCCCTGGGCAAGGCGGACGGCGCCGGCTGCGCGGCGCGCGCTTCGCTGTACCTGTGCGAAGCGGCCACCTACCTGGCCACGCCCGCGCTGGAGTCCGAAATCTTCGGGCCGTGCGCCCTGCTGGTGCGCTGCCGCGACGCCGACCAAATGCAGCGGGTCGCCGAACACCTCGAAGGCCAGTTGACCGCCACCGTACACGCCCTGGCGGCCGACCGCCTGCATGCCGCGGCGCTGTTGCCGGTCCTGGAACGCAAAGCGGGCCGCATCCTGTTCAACGGCTATCCAACCGGTGTCGAAGTGGCCCATGCGATGGTTCACGGCGGCCCGTTCCCGGCCACCTCCGACAGCCGCAGCACCTCGGTCGGCGCGTCCGCCATCGACCGCTTCCTGCGCCCGGTGTGCTACCAGAATGTGCCGGCGGACTTGCTTCCGGAGGCACTGGCCGACAATAATCCACTGGGCCTGACCCGCCTGGTCGACGGAGGCATGCAAGTCCCGCAGTAAAAGCTGGTTGCGCCGCCGGAGCAGGGGTGTGGAGACACCTTCCGGCGGTGCTGTTTCTAAAAACAACCATAAAGAAGCGACCGATGAACCAGCAAGTCATAGGCAAATACCGGTGGACCATCTGCGCCCTCCTGTTTTTCGCCACTACCATCAATTACCTCGACCGCCAGGTCCTGAGCCTGTTAGCCACCGACCTGTCCAAGCAATTCGGCTGGTCCAATACCGATTACGCCAACATCACGGCGGCCTTCCAGTTTGTGTACGCGTTCTCGATGCTGTTTGCCGGCCGCGTGATCGACAAACTCGGCACCAAGCGCGCCTTTGTGCTGGCCATTACCATCTGGTCGCTCGGCGCGATCATGCACGCCTTTGCCATCGGCATCGGCGAGGGCGTCAACGGCATCCTGAGCAGCCTTGGCATGACCGTCGTGCCGGTGTCGATCGCCGGTTTCATGATGTCGCGCGCGGTGCTGGCGCTGGGCGAAGCGGGTAACTTCCCCGCCGCCATCAAGGCCACCGCTGAATACTTCCCCAAGAAGGAACGCTCGTTCGCCACCGGCATCTTCAACTCCGGCGCCAACGTCGGCGCGATCCTGGCGCCGCTGACGGTGCCGGTGATCGCCGCCGCGTGGGGCTGGCAGATGGCTTTCATCATCATCGGCGCCATCGGCTTTTTCTGGATGGCCCTGTGGATGGTGTTTTACGAAACCCCGGCCGCGCAACAGCGCATGGGCAAGGCCGAACTCGATTACATCAACAGCGACTGCGCGCTGGCGCCGAAACCGGTTCCGGGCGTGGCCAAGCCAAAAACCTCGTGGTTCAAGCTGCTCGGCTATCGCCAGACCTGGGCCTTCGCGCTCGGCAAATTCATGACCGATGGCGTCTGGTGGTTCTTCCTTTTCTGGCTGCCCAAGTACCTGGCCGCGACCTATGGCCTCAAAGGCACCGACATCATCGTGCCGCTGGCCGTTTTGTACAGCATGACCATGGTCGGCAGTATCGGCGGCGGCTGGTTCCCGACCTGGTTCATCAACCGTGGCGACACCCCCTACGATGGCCGCATGAAGGCCATGCTGTGCATCGCCTTCATACCGCTGGTGGTGCTGCTGGCGCAGCCGTTCGGCTACATCAGCTTCTGGGTTCCGGTGATCCTGATCGGCATTGGCGCCTCCGCGCACCAGGCCTGGTCGGCCAACATCTTTACCACCGTTTCCGACATGTTCCCGAAACACAGCGTCGGTTCGGTGGTCGGCATCGGCGGCATGGCCGGCGGCATGGGCGGGGTCCTGCTCACCAAGCTCGGTGGCTGGCTGTTCGATTATTATGGCGGCATGGGCCAGATCAGCACCGGCTACATGATCATGTTCTCGATCTGCGCGCTGGCCTACCTGGGGGCATGGACGATGATGAAAACCCTGGTGCCGCGCTACCGCGAAATCACCGATCTGTAAGAAGGCCACTGTTTTATGATCCGTCTTTCCCGCGCAGGCGGGAATCCAAGGCACCTTTGCGACGCGTAGATGCCTTTGATTCCCGCCTGCGCGGGAAAGACGGTCTTGAACGCAATGGCAATAAGGGCTTTAGTGGACGGCATCACAATCTGTAAGGGCAATATGAGCAAGCAAGCGATGATCGAAACCGTCCCGGACATCACCTGCGCGGTGGGCGAAAGCCCGCTGTGGAACGCGCGCGAGGGCGCCTGGTACTGGGTCGATATTCTGGGCCGGCGCATCTGGCGCTTCGATCCGGCCAGCGGCGCGCGGCGCTCCTGGCTCACCGCCGAAATGCCGGCTTGCATTGCGCTTACCGACAGCGGCGCCCTGATCGCCGGGATGGAGAGCGGCGTGTTCCGGCTCACGCTGGGCGAGGGCGAACCCGTACACGCCGCGCTGCTGGCCGCGCCGCCCGAACTCGTGCCGGGCATGCGCTTTAACGACGGCCGCTGCGACCGCCAGGGGCGCTTCTGGAGCGGCACCATGCGCCTCGACAGCCCCGAGCTGCACGCCGACGGCCGCTTGTACCGCTACACGCGCGAGCAGGGCATCTCGGCGCCGCTGGTGTCGAACCTGGTGGTGCAGAACGGGCTCGGCTTTTCGCCGAACGGGCGCACCATGTATTTGTCGGACTCGCACGTCTCGCGCCAGCAGATCTGGGCCTTCGACTACGACACCGACAGCGGCACGCCCAGCAACCGGCGCGTGTTCGTCGACATGACGGCGCACCGTGGCCGTCCCGACGGCGCGGCGGTCGATGTCGACGGCTGCTACTGGATTTGCGGGAACGACGGCGGCTGCCTGCTGCGCTTTACGCCCGAGGGCAAGCTCGACCGCACCATCGACCTGCCGTTGCTCAAACCGTCGATGTGCAGCTTTGGCGGCGCCGCGATGGATACCTTGCTGCTTACGTCGATCGCGGCCGGCCGCAAACCCGAGGACACCGGCTCCGGCACGGTGCTGCTGGTGTACCCGGGTGTGCAGGGCATGCCCGAAACCGCGTTTCGCGCATGAATGCCGGGCCTGCGGGCCCGGTTTTTCGCTAAGATAGGGGCATGACATTCGAACGCCTCAATCCAACGCACGCCTGCGCGTACCGCGCGATCACGCTCGAAGCGCTCGCGCTGCATCCCGACGCCTACACCTCCAGCGCCGCGGAACGCGCGACGCGCCCTGCGTCGTGGTGGGAAGCGCGCCTCAATCCCGATCCGGCATCGAACGAGATCGTGCTCGGCGCGTTCGATGACGGCGGCGCGCTCGCCGGCACCGCCGGCCTGTCGTTCGAGGCGCGCGAAAAAGGGCGCCACAAAGTCACCTTGTTCGGCATGTACATCACGCCGCGCTGCCGCCGTGCGGGCCTGGGCGCGCAACTGCTCAACGCCGCCCTGGACGTTGCCGCATCGCGGCCGCACGCAAAAATCATCCAGCTCACCGTCACCGAAGAGAACGCGGCTGCCCGCAGCCTGTACCAGCGGCTCGGCTTCGCCGTCTTCGGCGTGGAACCGTACGCCATCGCGCTCGACGGGCGCTACCTGGCCAAAGTCCACATGTGGCGCGCGCTGGCGGACCTGGACTGATTCACTTGGCCTTGCGCGAGGACCAGTGAAAATGCAGCACTACCCAGCCGTCTCCCTTCTTTTCCAGGATGGCGGTCTCGCCGTCGATCCGCTCCTTGTGCCGCAATACCCTGCGCGTGGTGGCCCTGGCGAACGCAATGTCGTCCGCCAGGTGATGGTCCGCATATTCGCTGCGTGAACGCTCCACGTGGCCGGCCTCGTAAATGACGGCCTCGGGGCTGAGCAACTTCATCGCGCGCGCCTCGTCGCCCGCGTGCAGGGCGGCGTGAAAGGCCGACAGCGTTTCGCCGGGCGTCGCCGCCCGGGCATGGAGCGATGCCAGTCCGAGGACGGCAAGCAGAACGAATTGGCGCATCAGCTTCTCTCAGTGCTTGCAAAAGGCGTCAGTGTGCATGATTTTTGCCCGGTTTGGTCACTTGCAGCACCTTTTCGCCCGGTTTTGCCGCCATCTTGCCGGCGTCCGGCGCGCGCACCGCTTCCGGCCTGGCGATGCCGCCTTCTTTCCATTCGTAGGCCAGCGTGCCGGCGGGATGCTGGTACCAGCCCGGGTCCTTGTAGTCGCCGCGCGCGAGGCCCTTGCGCACCTTCAGCGTGGTGAACATGCCGCCCATGCCGATGCCGCCGAACGGGCCGCTGCCGGTCATCATCGGCAGCGTGTTGTCCGGCAGCGGCATCTCCATCTCGCCCATGTCGGCCATGCCCTTGTCGCCCATGACCATGTAGCCCGGCACCAGCTTGTTGATCTTGCCGAGCACCTCGCGCTGGTCGACCCCGATCAGGGTCGGCACGTCGTGGCCCATGGCGTTCATGGTGTGGTGCGATTTGTGGCAGTGGAAGGCCCAGTCCCCCGGTTCGCTGGCGACGAACTCGATTGCGCGCATCTGGCCGACCGCGATATCGGTCGTCACTTCCGGCCAGCGCGCCGCCGGCGGCGTCCAGCCGCCATCGGTGCCGGTGACCGTGAATTCATGGCCGTGCATGTGGATCGGGTGATTGGTCATGGTCAGGTTGCCGACCCGGATGCGCACCTTGTCATTCTGCGCGATCACCATCGGGTCGATGCCGGGAAAGGCGCGGCTGTTGAAGGTCCACAGGTTAAAGTCGAGCATCGTGTTGACCTTGGGCGTATAGCTGCCCGGGTCGATGTCGTACGCATTGAGCAAAAAGCAGAAGTCGCGGTCGACCCGCATGAAGTTGTGGTCCTTGGGGTGGGTGATCCAGAAGCCCATCATCCCCATCGCCATCTGCGTCATTTCGTCGGCGTGCGGGTGGTACATGAAGGTGCCGGGACGCTTGGCCACGAATTCGTAGACGAAGGTCTTGCCCGGATCGATGCCGGGCTGGGTCAGCCCGGTCACGCCGTCCATCCCGTTCGGCAGGCGCTGGCCGTGCCAGTGTACGCTGGTGTGCTCGGGCAGCTTGTTGGTGACGAAAATGCGCACCCGGTCGCCTTCCACCACTTCGATGGTCGGGCCGGGCGACTGGCCGTTGTAACCCCACAGGTTGGCCTTCATGCCGGGTGCGATTTCGCGCACCACCGGCTCGGCCACGAGGTGGAATTCCTTGACGCCGTCCTTCATCCGCCAAGGCAAGGTCCAGCCGTTGAGGGTGACCACCGGGTTGTACGGGCGGCCGTTGGGCGGCGTCAGGGGCGGCTGGGTGGCCGCCTTGTCCATGATGACCGCTTCCGGCAGCGAGGCGGCGCCGGCGCGCGAGACCAGCGTCGTGCTGACGGCCAGCGCGCCCGCGCCAGTAAAGAAATTTCTACGTGAGACCATGTTGCTTGTCCTTTCAGTGTGGGGCCGGCGCGGCGCCAGGCGCTGCGCTGCCGGCGCGTGGGGTGGCGGTGGCGTCGCCGGCGCCGGTCAGGGCGGCCTGCAGCGCGGCGTCCGCGATCCAGTAGTCGCGCTGCGCTTCGATGGCGGCGTTGACGGCAACAACCTGCTCGCGCGCGTCGGCCAGCAGTTCGAAGACGCTGATCAGCATGCCGTTGTAGCGCAGCAGCTGTTCGTCGGCGATGCGTTTTTTGAGCGGTACCACTTCGTCGCGGTAGTGGCGCGCCAGGTCGTAGGCGGTGCGGTAGGCGGCATGGCTTTCGCGTACCTGCGAGCGGGCGTCGACGGCAAGTCCGGCGGCGCGATGCACGGCCTGCATGTACATCGCCTCGGCTTTGGCCACCCTGGCGCCGCCCCAGTCGAACAGGGGAATCTGCAGTTCGATTTCGTAGCCGGTGGCGCGCTCGCCGCTGTCGCTGGTGTTGCGCAGGTAGCTCAGGTCGAGCAGGTTGACGAAGCGGGTGGCGCGCGTGAGGCCAAGCGACGATGCCAGGCCGGCCAACTCCTTTTGCGCCATCAGCAGGTCGAGCCGGTTGCTCATGGCCTGGGCTTCGGCGTCAAGCACGTCGCGCGCGGCCGCCGGCAGGTCGGGCAGGCGTTCGGGCAGGGTGAAAGCGGCCGGGTCCGACACGCCCAGCAGGCGCGTGAGCTTTTCGCGTTCCAGGGTGCGGGCCTGGCGCGCGCGCGCCCGGCCCGCCCCCGAATCGGCATAAAACGCCGGTTCGCGCGCCTGCGGCAGGTTGCGCCAGTTGCCGGCCACCGCCCTGCGGCGCGCCAGTTCGGCGCTCGCTTCGGCGGCGTTTTTTACCTGTTCCATGTAGCCGGCGCTTTGCTGGGCGGCGACCGCGCCGTACCAGGCGCGCCGGGTGGCGTCGGCGGTGCGCAGCACGTCGCCGGCGGCGCGCATTTGCGCCTGTTCGTAACGGCGCCGTTCGAGGCGTGTGGCGACCGGCATGGTCAACAGGCCGATCACGGGCAGCATCAGCTTGCGCTCGATCTCGACGCCTTCGTGGCGCTTCATGCGGCCGAAACTGAGCACCGGATTGGCGATGCGGCCGGCCTGCACCAGGTCCGCTTCGGCGATGCCCAGTTCCGCGTAGTCCGCTTGCAGGCCACGGTTATTGAGCAGGGCGATGGTGACTGCGTCGTCGGCCGACAAGGGCTTGGCCAGCAAGGCGCCGACCTGCTGTTCGACATTGCCGGTGCCGGGCGCGCTGGCGGGGATGGCGTTGCCGCCGCGCTGTTGCGCGAGCTGGCGCACCTCGGCGTAGCCGCCGTCGGGCGAGAAGGATGCGCAGCCGGCGGCGAAGGCGCAGATGGTGGCGAGCGCGATGCGGTGCAGCGGGGTCGATAGTCGTCGCATCGTCATTGCTTGTGTTGGTGGTTCTGGTGCGGATCGGCCTTGGCCGGCTGCGCGCTCTTTTTCATGCCGCTCATATCGTGGCCGGCATGGGGATCGTCAAGCCTGGGCGCATCCGGTTTTTTTGCGGCGCCCATGTCGTGGCCGGCGTGGCCCATCCGGCCGGGGCGCTTGAGCAGTTGTTCGTTGGTGTCCTTCCAGGAGGCCGCTTGCGGCTCCCGGTAGGCGCGGTACCCGGCAAAAGCCGAGTCGTAGGCGGGTGACGCGGCCGGCGCTTGCGCCAGCGACGGCGGCGTGGCGGCGGCGAGCAGCAGTGCCCATATCAGGCGAAGGGAATTCATGACAACCTCAATCGTGTTGGTTAAAAGACGCTGGTCCGTGGACGGACCAAGGGCATTCAGGCGATCGGGGAGTGAGGAGGACGTTCCAGGCCGCCGGGGATATGCGCCGTCACGTGCATGGCGGCGTAGGCAATCAATTCGGAGGCGAGTGGCGGCGCGGCGCCCGGCGCGGGAAATGCCGGGGCGATGGCCATGCCCACGCAGCAGAAGGCGCAGTTGCTGCACTTGGCGGCGCAGTCCGGCGTGGCGCTATCGGCCTTGTCGCAGTGGCCTTCGTCCATGCTGGCGACGGCATGGCTGGCGAGCGGCGCAGTGGCCGCTTCGCACAGGGCTGACGATGCCGCCGCGAAACCCTGCAAGGGAATCGCAAGCAGCATCAGCCACACCAGCAATGTTCGGAAGCACTTCATGGACAAAGTCTAGCACATGGAAAATCGGGCCGCGCCGTGCGGATCAAGCGGCCTTGGCGGGATAGCCGGCCTCGGCCAGGCTGGCGAGCACCTCATCCTGCGCCGCCGTCGTGTCCAGCTCAATGGTGCGCGCAGGCATGTCGAACGTGACGACGGCATCCTGGTCGAGCTCCTTGACGGTCTTGTTGATGACGCCGGCGCAATGGCCGCAGCTCATCTCGGGAATGCTCAGTTTGATCATGGCGGAACTCCTGTTGGAAGATGGAATAAAGCCATTGTCGACGTTCCTACGGTAGTAAGGTCAAGCGGTTTTTTCGCTTGACCTTACTATAATGGGAAGCTTAATGATGGTGGCATGCGAATGTAAGAGGAGCTTGAAATGACTACCACTGCAAGGCAAAACACGCAGGACGCCGCCGAAACCACGCTTGAGGTGGGCGGCATGACGTGCGCCTCGTGCGCCGGACGGGTCGAAAAAGCCCTGCGCGCGGTCCCCGGCGTGCAGGGCGCCACCGTCAACTTGGCCACCGAGAAAGTATTGATTACCGGCGCAGCGCTCGATCCGGCCCAACTGATCGCGGCGCTCGAGCGCGCCGGCTACTCGGCCAACGCGCCTGCCGACGTGGCCGCCCCCGTGGCGCCGCTGCGCGGACTATCCGAGCCGATGGAAATCGCCATCGCCGCCGCCCTCACCATGCCCTTGCTCGCACCGATGCTGCTGGCCGCTGTCGGCATCGACGCGATGCTGCCCGCCTGGGTCCAATGGCTGCTGGCCACGCCGGTGCAATTCTGGATCGGCGCGCGTTTCTACCGTTCTGCCTGGAAAGCGCTGCTGGCCAGAAGCGGGAACATGGACTTGCTGGTCGCGCTTGGCACCTCGGCCGCCTACGGCCTGAGCCTTTACCAGTGGTTCGGCCAGCAGCAGCACGGCGCGCACCTGTATTTCGAAGCGTCCGCCGTGGTGATCACCCTGGTGCGACTGGGAAAATGGCTGGAAACGCGCGCCAAGCGCCAGACCACCGAAGCGATCCGTGCCCTGCAGTCGCTGCGCCCGGAAACGGCGCGCGTGCGCCGCAACGGCGTGGAGACCGACATGCCGATCACTACACTGAAGGTCGGCGACGAGGTCGTGATCCGCCCCGGCGAGCGCATTCCGATGGATGGCGAGGTCATCGAGGGCGCCAGCCACGCCGACGAATCGATGCTGACCGGCGAAAGCCTGCCCGTGAGCAAAACCGTGGGCGCGCGCCTGATCGGCGGCGCGGTCAATGGCGAAGGCTTGCTGCTGGCCCGCGCCAGCGCCATCGGCGCCGAAACCGTGCTGGCGCATATCATCCGCGCGGTCGAGGATGCGCAGGCGGGCAAGGCGCCGATCCAGCGCCTGGTGGACAAGGTCAGCGCCGTGTTCGTGCCGGCGATCGTGCTCATCGCGCTCCTTACGTTCGCCGGCTGGTGGCTGGCCAACGGCGACTGGAGCACGGCGCTGCTCAACGCGGTGGCGGTGCTGGTCATCGCCTGCCCGTGCGCGCTGGGGCTGGCGACGCCCACGGCGATCATGGCCGGCACCGGCGTGGCCGCCAGGTATGGCATCCTGATCAAGGATGCCGAGGCGCTCGAACTCTTGCACGGCGTCACGGTGGTGGCGTTCGACAAGACCGGCACCTTAACCGCCGGCAAGCCACGCCTGAGCGCGCATGTCGCCGTGTCCGGGGAGCCGGGCGGCGCACACGCCTTGCTGGCGCTGGCGGCCGCCGTGCAGCAGGGCAGCGAGCATCCGCTGGCGCGCGCGGTGGGGGACGCGGCGCGCGCGGCGGGCATCACGCCGGCCCCGGCTGGCGGCACCCGTGCCTTGGCCGGGCTGGGCGTGAGCGCCACGGTGGATGGCCGCGAGCTGCTGCTGGGTAACGCCGCGCTGATGCGCCAGCATGGCGTCGACCTCGCCGTGCTGGCCGCGCAAGGGCAGGCGCGCGAGCAGGCCGGCGAGACGGTCTCGTGGCTGGCCGAGGGCGGGCGCCTGCTCGGCATGCTCGCTTTTGGGGACGCGCTCAAGCCGGAGAGCCGGCCAGCGATTGATCGGCTGCACGCGGCCGGCATCCGCACCGTGATGCTGAGCGGCGACAATCCCGGCAGCGCGCGCCACATCGCGGACCAGCTCGGCATCGACGAGGTGCATGCGCAGGTGCTTCCCGAGGGCAAGGCGGCGATCATCGCGGCCTTGCGCGCCAGCGGCGAGCGGGTGGCGATGGTGGGCGACGGCATCAACGATGCGCCGGCCCTGGCGGCGGCCGATATCGGCGTGGCCATGGGCAGCGGCACCGACGTGGCGATGCACACGGCCGGCGTGACCTTGATGCGGGGCGACCCGCGCCTGCTGGTCGACGCCATCGACATCTCGCGCCGCACCTACGGCAAGATTCGCCAGAACCTGTTCTGGGCGTTTGTGTTCAATGTGATCGGGGTGCCGCTGGCGGCGTTTGGCTTGCTCAATCCCATGATTGCCGGGGCGGCCATGGCGTTTTCGAGCGTGTCGGTGGTCAGCAATGCGCTGCTGCTCAAGCGCTGGGTGGCGGGAGCGAGAGCATGACGATGATGAATATCGGCCAGAGCGCCAAGGCGTCGGGCGTGTCGGCGAAGATGATCCGGCATTACGAATCGATCGGGCTGATCGGCGAGGCGCAGCGTACCGATGCCGGCTATCGCGTGTATGGCCCGCGCGATGTGCAAGTGCTGCAGTTCATCCACCGCAGCCGCGCGCTGGGCTTTTCGCTGGAACAGATCAAGACCTTGCTGGCCCTGTGGCAGGACGAGCATCGGGCCAGCAAGGATGTGCGCGCGATGGCCAGGCAGCATATCGCCGAGCTCGACCGCAAAATCGGCGAGATGGAAGCCATGAAGCGGACCCTGGAAAAGCTGGCCGGCGCCTGCCATGGCGACGAGCGGCCGGACTGCCCGATCCTCGACGATTTGTCGCTCGGCTGAGGCGCCCGGCAGGTGCGCGCGCTCGTCCAACCGGCTGGCGCTACGCTTTCTTACTTGACGGCTTCTTTTTGGGGGCTGGTTTGAGGACCCTTGCCACCGCCTCGCTGAACTGGTCCGGTTCGCCCGAGGCGGCGCGCTTTTTCAGCGCATCCGTGGTGAGCTTGCGGTCTTTGCTCAAGTGCAGCAGCATACGCAGGCTGGCGTCGGCCTCGGCCGGCTGGTCGGCCAGCGCGGCGGCCTCGGCCTTGTTTCTCCAGCCTTCCACGTGGTCGGGCGCGGCGTCAAGCAGTTTGGCGAGCACCATGCGCGCACGCTCGTAGTCGCCCGCGCCGATGAGAGCGGCGCCGAGCGTGCTGCCGGCAGCGAAGTTGGCGCCGTCGGCATCGACCGCGATGCCGAGTGTGACGATGGCGGCCTTATAGTCCTTGTTGAGAAATTCTTTGGCGCCTTGCTGCAAGAGTGCTGCCGATGCTTCCCTGGCGTTCTCCGACGCCGCCTTCTGCGGCCTGGCTTGTTCCATCAGGGTACGCACCGTGGCCCAGTCGCGCGCATTGGCGGCGACCAGGATGGGGGACAGCGGCTGGACTGGCTTGAAAGGCATGTTGACGTACACGCTGGGGGCGGCGACGGCCGCTGCGGCTGGCGCCGCCACAGCCGCTACGGCCTTTGGCGGCGCTGCCGGGTCGTTGACTAGCTTGTAAAGCAACACGCCAACGATGACCGCCGACACCAGCGACATGGCCAGCGACACCAGGTCCGGCCCATTGCCTGAGGACGCCAGTTCCGGCACCGGCGTGGGCGCCGGCTGGGCGTAGTGCAGCGCGCGCTTGGCCAGGGCCGCCTGGCGCGACTGGCGCGAACGCTTTGCGCGCCGCTTGTCGCGCCAGATGGACAGCACCCACAGGACGCCGACCGCCGCTATGCGTTCGGCCTGCATTTCATAAAGGAAGCTGGTGGACGCCAGGCCTGCGAACATCAGCGCCCCCGTGGCAAGCAGCGGCGCGATCATGCCGCGAAGCGCGTGCTTGCCCTTGGCCAGATTCGCTGGCAGCGCGTCCGTCACCAGATTGGCGTCGAAGGTGCCGTCGACCCAGGCATTGTATTGTTTGCCGCCGTACGCGATCACGACATGGCCTACCGGAACATACACTGCCGATGCTTCCCAGCTGGTGCTGGCGTTCCAGTGCCAGTCGCGTTGCTGCTCGCCTTGTGCGTGGCCCTTGACGCAGGTCTCGACCACCTTGGCGACGCGCGCCTCGGCGTGCATCGAATAGGCGCTGTGCCGGGGCAGGGCGTAGGGCTGGGTTTCGACGCCACTAACATAGGCGGCGTCGAACGGCCTTGCCAATATCATGTTTTGCAAGCGGTCAAGCAAGGGCAAGGCGGCCGGCGCCAGGCCGCTGCCGGCGTAGGCGAACATGAGAAACTGGTTGGCGTCCTGGCCGTTGACCGGGCGCCAGTCGACGACGGTGCGTGACTTCGTGACCGGCACCCGCTGCGATTGGCCATCCACGTGGCGCAGCACATGGTCGGTATACGTTTCGGTCCGGTTGTAGCCGAACGATGCCGTCCACGAGGCACTGTACGAGACGGTGAAGGCAAAGCAGGGCATATAAAAACAATTGACGGACAGCACGGCGCGTTCGACCATGTCGTCCGGCACAAGATCGTTCGCCGCCAGGTGCCGCAGCACCCCGAAGGCGAGCGCGTTTTCTTCGACCGACAGCGGAATGATCCGCTGGGCCGCCATGCCGGCCGTTGGCGCGGCATGCGCAATCGGCGTGACCGTGTCGCAGTAATCGCATTGCAAGGCTTGCAAGCCGGCCGCGTAGCTCAGGTTTGCGCCGCATCCCTGGCAGATTAATGTGTCCAGCTGTGCCGCCATCGCATCCTCAAAATATATTGTTCCCTACAGCAACATCCTGCGGTGTCATCCTGCGGTGTCAGGTCTGACATTCGGACACTGTCATCCTGCGGTGTCAGGTCTGACATTCGGACACGGACTCTACCGCCCTGCGGTGTCAGGTCTGACATTCGGACACGGACTGTACCGTGGAGGTCCGATTGAGTTCCATAAAAGATGAGTTCGTGTCCGATTGTCAGACCTGGCACCAGTTTCTGATAAAAGATGGGCTCGTGTCCGATTGTCAGACCTGACACCGGTTTTGACACCGGTTTTACTGGCCAGCCGCTTTCAGCAGCGGATTACTCGACGTGCCGCCTTGACCGCCGGTTTTGTAATGCGTGACAACCACGCCTTTTTTGTTGAATTCGAAAGCGGTGGTCTCGCTGATATTTTTGCCGATGATGGCTTGCCCGATCTGGGTGAAATCGTAATACCAGACGGTATTGCCGCCGGCTTCCGTTTTCCGGTTTGGCTGGCCGACGGCGGCGATCACATCGGCTTGGGTGCTTTTCTTGTCAATCACGCTTGCCATTTGTGCCGCCGAAATTTGCGTGCCCGTCTTCATCGCGCCAAAGTCGGACAAGCCTTTTACCGAACCGAACCGAACCGAACCGAACCGCATGCGCTTACGCTCGCCAGGCAGATCACAGTCAGGCAAATACGGATTGTATTCTTCAACATAAACACGCCAGGGCTAACAACTCACTTGAAATCAGGTATGCCGACGCAAATTCCGGCACTTGCACATGGGATTATACGGAACAGTCACCCAGCTTATCTGATTGGCAATGTGAATGCTTAAATATGCTCCCGCCGGCCACGGTCATTCGCCTGTTTCCCCCCGCTTCATTCAACAAGTGCTTTCTCCATCCGCCATGCATCCATTCCATCTTCGTAATACGCTTCATATTCTCCGAATACCCGATACCCGCTCCTTGTAAACAGCCCGATCGACGCCACGTTATCCTTGCGCACCTCCAGATACACCACCGTACACCCGCGCGCCAGCGCCGCCTGTTCCGCCGCGCGCACCAGTCCCGCCGCCACCCCGCGGCCCTTCCAGGCCGCCGCCGTCGCAATGGTGTACACCCGCGCCCGCGCCGTCTTCGCGCGAAACAGCAAGGTCAGGTAGCCGCGCGTTTCTCCCGCCAGGGTATCGAGCAGCGTTAGCGATTTTCCTCGCGACAAAAGATGCCGAAAACTGCGCCGGCTCACCCGGTCGCCGCTGAAACTCGCTTCTTCGATCGCCGCCAGCGTCTCCACATCGTCCATTGACGCGTTGCGCATCGTCGCCGTCTCATGCATGCCCATTGCTACTCCCCGCTTCATCAAGGCCCGCATTTTTACATTTCCTTTACGGCAGCGTGCCAACTCTTTAGAAATTTTTTACGGCCACGTCGATACCATTTGCTGTGTCTCCACTCCTCACCACAGCCAAGAAAGAAGCACCATGAAAATCGCCATGTTCGCCGCTGCCCTGTTGTCGTTCTCCGCGCACGGCGCGACCGACCTCAGTGTCAACGCCGCCGCCACCAGCGACTACCGCTATCGCGGCATCTCGCAAACCCGCCTCCAGCCAGCCTTGCAGGGCGGGGCCGACCTGGTGCACAAGCCATCGGGCTGGTACGCCGGCGTATGGGCCTCGACCATCAAGTGGACCGAGGATGCCGGCGGCGACGGCAAGGTCGAGCTCGACATCTACGGCGGCAAGCGCGGCCAACTGGCGGGCGGCGTCGGCTATGACGCCGGTGTGCTCACCTACGCCTACCCATCGAACCGGCTCGGCCGCGTCCCCGGCTTCGCCAACGCCAATACCACCGAGGTCTACGGCCAGCTGTCGTACGGCGTCGCCCTGATCAAGTACTCGCATGCGCTGACCAACTTGTTCGGCTACGTCGACAGCAAGCACAGCGGCTACCTCGACCTGGCCGCCAATCCTGACTTGGGCAATGGCGTCGTGCTCAACCTGCACGCCGGGCGCCAGCGCGTAGCCCACAACGGCGCGGCCAGCTACACCGACTACAAAATCGGCGTCACCAAGGATGTCGGCGTGGCCAGCGTGGCCCTGGCCGCCATTGGCACCAATGCCAACAAGGCCGCCTACGCGTCGCCCGCCAACGGCAAGTTCCTCGGCAAGTCGGCGCTCCAGCTCACCATCAGCAAAACGTTTTAACGTGCGCGTTTACGCATTGTTTACACCAGCGCGGCAACTCTTTACACCGTTTTTAGACGCTTGCCGATACGCTCATCAATAACAAAACCAACTCGTTCGAGGGTGATATGGACCTGATTTTTATCGGAGCGCTCCTGCTCTTTTTCGGCCTCTGCTGCGCTTTCGCAGCCGGCTGCGCCACCTTGGAGGGCAAGAAATAATGGAACCCGTCTACATCGCCGGCTGCGTGGCCGCCGGCCTGCTGGCCTACCTGGTCCATGCGCTGCTGAACGCGGAGGACCTGTGATGAGCATGCAATCGATGGCGCTGCTGGGCGCTTTCCTGGCCGTGCTGCTGGCGCTGGCCTGGCCGCTGGGCCGCTTGCTGGCCAGGGTTGGCGCCGGCGGCGCCGTGCCCGGCTTCGGGGCGCTGGCGCCGCTCGAGCGGCTGTTGTACCGCGCCGGCGGCGTCGCGCCGGACACCGGCATGGGCTGGAAATCGTATGCCACTGCGCTGCTGGTGTTCAACGGCGTGGGCGCGCTGTTCGTCTACGCCATGCAGCGCTTGCAGGGGTTCTTGCCGCTCAATCCGCAGGCGCTGGGGAACGTCAGCCCCGATTCCTCGTTCAACACCGCCGTCAGCTTTGTGGCCAACACCAACTGGCAAGGCTACGGCGGCGAGCAGACCATGAGCTACCTCACCCAGATGGTGGCGCTGACAGGCCAGAACTTCTTTTCGGCCGCCACCGGCATGGCGGTCGCCTTTGCGCTGATCCGCGGTTTCAGTGCGCGCTCGGCGGCGTCGATCGGTAACTTCTGGGCCGACATCACCCGCTCCACCCTGTACGTGCTGCTGCCCTTGTCGCTGCTGTTCGCCGTGTTCCTGATGGGACAGGGCGTGGTCCAGAACTTCAACAGCTACCAGGAAGTGCAGTTGATCGAGCCGGTCGCGTATGCGGTCTCCACGCCAGGCGCCGATGGGCAGGCGCTGAGCGAGGCCAAGGTCGCCACCACCCAGACCATCGCCATGGGCCCGGTCGCGTCGCAGGAAGCGATCAAGCTGATTGGCACCAACGGCGGCGGCTTTTTCAACGCCAACTCGGCCCACCCGTACGAAAACCCGAGCGCGCTGTCGAACTTTGCGCAGATGCTGGCGATCTTCCTCATTCCCGCCGCGCTGTGCTTCGCCTTCGGGCGCATGGTCGGCGATGCGCGCCAGGGCTGGGCGATTTTGGGGGCCATGAGCCTGATGTTTGTCGTCGCCGCCAGCGTGGTGATGAATGCCGAACAAGCCGTGCATCCGCAACTGGCGGCGCTGGGCGTGGACCAGGGTGCGAGCGCCCTGCAGGCCGGCGGCAATATGGAAGGCAAGGAAGCGCGCTTCGGCATCGCCGCCTCGACCCTGTTCGCCGCCGTGACCACCGCCGCCTCGTGCGGCGCGGTCAACGCCATGCACGACTCGTTCACCCCCATCGGCGGCATGGCGCCGATGCTGCTCATGCAGCTGGGCGAAGTGGTGTTCGGCGGGGTCGGCTCGGGCCTGTACGGGATGCTGGTGTTCGCCATCATGGCGGTCTTTATCGCCGGCCTGATGATCGGCCGCACCCCGGAATACCTGGGCAAGAAGATCGGTTCGTACGAAATGAAAATGAGCTCGATCGCGATCCTGGTCACTCCGCTGCTGGTGCTGGGCGGAACCGCGCTGGCGGTGATGCTGGACGTGGGCAAGGCAGGCATCGCCAACCCCGGCGCGCATGGCTTCTCGGAGATCCTGTACGCCTTCAGCTCGGCGGCCAACAACAACGGCAGCGCCTTTGCGGGCTTGTCGGCCAATACCCCGTTCTACAACACCATGCTGGCCATTGCCATGTGGTTCGGACGCTTTGCCGTGATCGTGCCGGTGCTGGCGGTTGCCGGCGCGCTGGCCGCCAAGCCGCGCCTGAAAGAGAACGCCGGCACCATGCCCACCCACGGCCCCATCTTCATCGGCCTCCTGGTCGGCGTGGTGATGCTGGTCGGGGTGCTCAATTATGTACCGGCGCTGGCGCTCGGTCCCGTCGTCGAGCATTTGCAGCTCTATTCCAAATAACTTCATGCGGAGCATATGATGTCGCAAGCACTTCCGCTGCCACCGGCAGCGACCACCCGCAAGACTCTCACGCTGTTCGATTCGGCGCTGATTGGCCCCGCTATCGTCGACGCCGTCATGAAGCTGGGACCGCGCACGCAACTGCGCAGCCCCGTCATGTTCGTCGTCTACGTCGGCAGCATTCTTACCACCCTGATGTACTTCCAGGCCGTCGCCGGCAAGGGCGACGCCGACAGCGGCTTCATCCTGGCCATTTCCGTCTGGCTGTGGTTCACCGTGCTGTTCGCGAACTTCGCCGAAGCGCTGGCCGAAGGGCGCAGCAAGGCGCAGGCAGCGTCCCTGCGCGGGCTCAAGCAAAGCGTCAGCGCCAAGCAGTTGGCCACGCCCAAATACGGCACCACCTGGTTGCCCATTCCCGGCGCCGATCTGCGCAAGGGCAATACCATCCTGGTCGAAGCGGGCGATGTGATTCCCATCGACGGTGAAGTCATCGAGGGCGTGGCCTCGGTCGACGAGAGCGCCATCACGGGCGAATCGGCGCCGGTCATCCGCGAGTCGGGCGGCGACTTTTCGGCCGTCACCGGCGGCACCCGCGTGCTGTCGGACTGGCTGGTAGTGCGCGTCTCGGTCAATCCCGGCGAGACCTTTTTGGACCGCATGATCTCGATGGTCGAAGGCGCCAAGCGCCAGAAGACGCCCAACGAAATCGCGCTCACCATCTTGCTGGTGGCCTTGACCATCGTGTTTTTGGTGGTGACCGCGACCCTGCTGCCGTTTTCGCTGTTCGGCGTGGCGGCGGCCGGTGCGGGTAAACCAGTCAGCGTCACGGTGCTGATCGCATTGCTGGTGTGCCTGATCCCGACCACCATCGGCGCGCTGCTCTCGTCGATCGGCGTGGCCGGCATGAGCCGCATGATGGGCGCCAACGTCATCGCCACCTCGGGCCGCGCGGTGGAAGCGGCCGGCGACGTCGATGTGCTGTTGCTGGACAAAACCGGCACCATCACGCTCGGCAACCGCCAGGCCGCCGGCTTCTTCCCGGCGCCGGGCGTGAGCGAGCAGGAACTGGCCGACGTGGCGCAACTGGCCTCGCTGGCCGACGAAACCCCGGAAGGACGCTCGATCGTGGTGCTGGCCAAGCAGCGCTTCAACATCCGCGAGCGCGACATGGCCAGCCTGCGGGCCAGCTTCATCGCGTTCAGCGCCAACACGCGCATGAGCGGCGTGGATATCGGCGCGCGCCAGGTGCGCAAGGGCGCGGCCGATTCGGTGAAAAAGCATGTGGAGGCGCTCGGGCTGGCGTATCCGCTTGACGTGGCGCGCGCGGTCGACGATGTATCGCGCCGTGGCAGCACGCCGCTGGTGGTGGTCGATGACGGCCGCGTCATGGGCGTGGTGGAGTTGAAGGATATCGTCAAGGGCGGCATCCGCGAGCGCTTTGCGCAGCTGCGCCGGATGGGCATCAAGACGGTGATGATCACCGGCGACAACAGGCTCACCGCCGCCGCGATTGCCGCCGAAGCGGGAGTGGACGACTTCCTGGCCGAGGCCACGCCCGAAGACAAGCTCAAACTGATTCGCAGCTACCAGGCCGAGGGCCGGCTGGTGGCGATGACCGGCGACGGCACCAACGATGCGCCGGCGCTGGCCCAGGCCGATGTGGCGGTGGCCATGAACTCGGGCACGCAGGCGGCCAAGGAGGCGGGCAATATGGTCGACCTGGATTCGAATCCGACCAAGCTCCTGGAGATCGTCGAAATCGGCAAGCAGATGCTGATGACGCGCGGCTCGCTCACCACGTTCTCGATCGCCAACGACATCGCCAAGTATTTCGCCATCATTCCGGCCGCCTTTGTGGGCACTTACCCGCAGCTCAAAAGCCTGGATGTGATGCGCCTGACCAGCCCCGATTCGGCCATCATGTCGGCCGTGATTTTCAATGCGCTCATTATCGTGGTGCTCATTCCCCTGGCGCTCAAGGGCGTGAAGTACCGGGCGATCGGCGCGGCGGCCCTGCTGCGCCGGAACATCCTCATTTACGGTGGGGGCGGCATTGTGCTGCCGTTCATCGGCATCAAGCTGATCGACATGCTGCTGTCGGCGCTTCACCTGGTCTAGAAAGGACACGTCATGCAAACCACTTTTCGCCCCGCCATCATGCTCTTTGGCGCACTGACCCTGGCCGTGGGCGTGCTCTATCCCCTGGCGGTGACCGGGATCGGATATGTCGCTTTTCCGGACCAGGTGCGCGGCAGTTTAGTCACGCGCGACGGCAAGACGGTCGGTTCAAGCCTGATCGGGCAGTCGTTTTCGGCGCCGGGGTATTTTTGGGGCCGGCCGTCGGCGACCGGGCCGATGGCCAACAATGCGGGCGCCAGTTCGGGCTCGAACCTGGGGCCGCTCAATCCGGCGCTGGTGGAGGCGGTCAAGGGCAGGGTGGCCGCGCTGCGGGCGCTTGACCCGGGCAATACGGCCCTGGTGCCGGTGGACCTGGTGACGGCATCGGCCAGCGGGCTCGATCCGGAGATCAGCCTGGCGGCGGCGCAGTATCAGGCGGGCCGGGTGGCGCTCGCGCGCAAGGTCCCGCGCGAGCGGGTCGAGGCGATCATCAAGGAAAAGGCGATCACGCCGGTGCTGGGCGTGTTCGGCGAGGCGCGGGTGAATGTGCTGGCGTTGAACCTTGCGCTCGATGCGGCGTATACTCGGTAACATTCGTAACAAAGGCGGCCATGTCCCCAACCGACTCCCAACGCCCTGACCCCGATGCCCTGCTGGCCCAGGTCCAGACCGAGGAACGCAAGGCGGCGCGCGGCAAGCTGCGCATCTACTTCGGCGCCTCGGCCGGCGTCGGCAAAACCTATGCCATGCTGGCCGCCGCCCGCAAGCTGCACGCCGACGGCCTCGCTGTGCTGGTCGGCGTGCTCGAAACCCACGGCCGCGCCGACACCGCCGCCCTGCTCGACGGCCTTGACCGCCTCGAACCAGGCACGCTGTCCCACCGTGGCAAGACCCTGCACGAATTCGACCTCGATCGCGCCCTGGCCGCCGCCCCGTCCCTGATCCTGGTCGACGAACTGGCCCACTCCAACGCCCCCGGCTCGCGCCACCCCAAGCGCTGGCAGGATGTGGAGGAGCTGCTGGCGGCCGGCATCGACGTCTTCACCACCGTCAACGTGCAGCACCTGGACAGCCTGAACGACGTGGTCGGCGGCATCACCGGCGTGCGCGTGGCCGAAACCGTGCCCGACACCGTGTTCGACCGCGCCGACGAAGTGGTGCTGGTCGACCTGCCGGCCGACGAACTGCTGGCGCGCCTGCGCAGCGGCAAGGTGTATCAGCCGGAACAAGCCGAACGCGCCTCGAAAAACTTCTTCCGCAAAGGGAACCTGATCGCCCTGCGCGAGCTGGCCCTGCGCCGCACCGCCGACCGGGTCGAGGACGACGTGCGCGCCTACCGCATCGAAAAGTCGATCGACACGGTCTGGAAGACCGGCGGCGCGCTGCTGGCCTGCGTGGGGCCGCGCGCCGATGCCGAGCATGTGGTGCGCAGCACTGCGCGCCTGGCCGGCCAGCTGGGCGCCGACTGGCACGCTGTGTACGTCGAAACGCCGGCCCTGCAACGCAAGCCGGCGGCGCAGCGCGAACTGACCCTGAAAACGCTGCGCCTGGCGCAGGAGCTGGGCGCCACCACGGCGGTGCTGGCCGGGCGCGACATCGCCGCGGCCATTGTCGACTATGCGCGCGAGCACAATATGTCGAAGCTGGTGCTGGCGCGCGCGCATACCGCGTGGCCGTGGCGGCAGCCGCACCACGCCCGTATCGCCAGCCTGGCGCCCGACATCGACCAGGTCGAAGTCGGCGCCGGCAAGCCGCGCGAGGCCGCGCCCGCCGCCGAGACCAACACCGTCACGCTGGCCATCGACAGCGGCAAGCGCCGCGCCGAAGCCTACGCCTGGTCGGGTGCGGCCAGCCTGGCTGCCGCGCTGCTGCTCTCGCCCCTGGTCGGCTACGTCGACCTGGCCAACATCGCCATGCTGTTCCTGCTGGTGGTGTTGCTGGTGGCGGTGCGCTTCGGACGCGGGCCGTCGGTGCTGTCCACTTGCCTGTGCATCGCCTGCTTCGATTTTTTCTTCGTCCCGCCACGCTTCGACTTCGCTGTCTCGGACCTCGAATATTTGATCACCTTCGGCGTGATGCTGGCGGTGGGCCTGATCACCGGCCACCTGACGGCCGGCCTGCGCTTCCAGGCGCGCGTGGCGGCGCATCGCGAGCGCCGTTCGCGCGCGCTGTACGAATTCGCGCGCGAGCTCTCCGGCGCGCTCCAGACCGGGCAGATTGTCGACACCACCAGGGACGCCATCGCCCGCACCTTCCGCGCCAGCGCCACCTTGCTGGTGCCGGACGCCGACGGCCGCCTGCAAGCCGTGCCAGGCGCCAGCGCCGACCTGGGCGTGGCCCAATGGGCGTTCGACCATGCGCAAAGCGCGGGCCTGGGCACCGGCACCTTGCCGGCCAGTCCCCTGTTCTACCTGCCGCTGGTGGCCCCGATGCGCACGCGCGGCGTGCTGGCCATCGCACCCGAGCAGCAGCGCTGGATGCTCATACCCGAGCAGCGCCAGCAGCTCGACACCTTCGCCGCGCTGGCCGCCATCGCGCTCGAACGGGTGCATTACATCGAGGTGGCGCAGGACGCGCTGGTGAACATGGAATCCGAACGCCTGCGCAATTCGCTGCTGGCGGCGCTCTCGCACGACCTGCGCACGCCACTGACCCTGCTGGTCGGCCTGTCGGAATCGCTGGCCGCCTCCACGCCCGCGCTGACCGCGCCGCAGCGCGAAATGGCCGGCATCCTGCACGAGGAAGCGCTGCGCATGAGCGCCCTGGTGAGCAACCTGCTGGAGATGGCGCGCATCCAGAGCGGCCAGGTCACCTTCAACATGCAGTGGCAGCCGCTCGAAGAAGTGGTCGGCAGCGCATTGCGCGCCTGCGCCGCGCCGCTGCGCGCGCATATCGTGCGCACCGAACTGGCGCCCGATTTGCCGCTGGTGCGCTTCGACGCGGTGCTGATCGAACGGGTCCTGTACAACCTGCTGGAGAACGCGGCCAAGTACACGCCGCCCGGTTCGACCATCGTGGTTGCCGGCGCGCGCCTTGGCGCGTCGCTGCAAATGACGGTGCGCGATAACGGCCCTGGTTTTCCGGCCGGCCGCGCCGAGACCCTGTTCGACAAGTTCGCGCGCGGCGAGCGCGAGTCGGCCAAACCGGGCGTCGGCCTGGGGCTGGCGATCTGTCGCGCGATCATCGAGGCACATGGCGGTAAAATCGAGGCTGGCGCGTCGCCCACCGGCGGCGCCTCGCTTGTGTTTACATTGCCGCTCGGGACTCCACCTCCCGGCCCCGAACCAGAAAGCCTTGACTTGCCCGATGACTGATCCCGCCCCCACCGCCCTGCTGGTCGAAGACGAGCCGCAGATTCGCCGCTTCGTGCGCGCCGCGCTCGAAGACGAGGGCTGGGTGGTGTTCGAAGCGGCCACCATGGAGCGCGGCCTGATCGACGCCGGTACCCGCACGCCGGACCTGGTGGTGCTCGACCTGGGCCTGCCCGACGGCGACGGCATCGCCTTCATCGCCGACCTGCGCACCTGGTCGTCGGTGCCGGTGATCGTGCTGTCGGCGCGGGTGGGCGAGGCCGACAAGATCCGCGCGCTCGACGCCGGCGCCGACGATTACCTGACCAAGCCGTTCGGCGTGGGCGAGCTGCAGGCGCGCGTGCGCGCCACCTTGCGCCGCCAGCGCAAGGCGGGCGCCGCTCCGGCCGCGCTGGTGCGCTTCGGCGACGTCAGCGTGGACTTGCAGGCGCGCCGCATCAGCAAGGGCGGCCGGCACGTGCATCTGACCCCGACCGAATTTCGCCTGCTGTCGGTGATCGTGGCCAATGCCGGGCGCGTGGTCACCAATCCGCAGCTGCTGCGCGAGGTGTGGGGCCCGTCGCACGCCGAGGATGGCCACTACCTGCGCATCTACATGGGCCACCTGCGCCACAAGCTCGAAGACGATCCGGCGCAGCCGCGCTACCTGCTGACCGAAACCGGCGTCGGCTACCGCCTGCTGGCGCAGGACTGACATGCACGCACCCTTTTCCCTGCTCGACGCCGAAAACACCCTGGCCTCGCCGGTCCCGCTGCCGTCCGGGCGCGCCGCGCAAATGCTGGCGCTGACCATCCTGTGGCATCCCGAGCGCGAGCGCATCGGCGAGCAGTTCATCGCGCCCAGGGCGCCGAACAACGTTGCCGACATCGCGGTGAACCGCTTCGCGCCGCTGTTCGGCGCCCTGGCCGGCGAGCGCGCGCCGCTCGATCACCGCCGCATCGCGCGCGATTCGCTGCGCCTGCGCCGCCATCGCGACGATGGCGTGAGCCTGCTGCTGCCGCAAAGCCGCATGCGGGTGGAGCTGAACGGCGCCATGCTGGCCGCGCCCGAAACGCGCTGCACGCCCGAGCAGGTCGATGCCGGCCTGGTGATCGGCCTCGGTGGCGTGGTGCTGCTGTGCGTACACTGGATGGACCGCCTGCCGCAGCCAAGCGCCATCGCATCGGTGCGCGGGGTCAGCAGCGCCGCGATCCGCGTGCGTGAGCTGATCCGCCAGGTGGCCGGGACCGAGCTGCCGGTGCTGCTGCTCGGTGAAGCGGGCAGCGGCAAGGAACTGGCCGCGCAGGCGATCCACCAGGCCAGCGCGCGCTGCCGCAGCCCGATGGTGGCGGTGAACATGGCGACCGCCGGCCAGTTGCAGGCGGAGTCCGACCTGTTCGGCGCCGGCACGGGGGCATTTGCGCAGGCCGGCGACGGCGTCGTGTTTCTCGATAAAGTAGGCTTTGCGCCGCCGGTGGTGCAGGCAATGCTGCGGCGCGTGCTGCAAACGGGCGAGTACCGCCCGTCCGGCGCGCGCCTCAAGGAGGCGGCCAGGGCGCGCCTGATCGGGGCCAGCGACCATGACCTGCACGACGGCAGCTTCAACCAGGCCTTGCTGCGCCGCCTGGAAGCGCTGGTGGTGCATCTGCCGCCGCTGCGCGCGCGGCGCTGCGACATCGGCGTGCTGGCGCTGCACTTCATGCAGGCCTGGAGCGCGCGCACCGGCAGCGCGCCCGAGCTGCCGGCCGCGTTCATGAGCCAGCTGTGCAACTACGACTGGCCCGGCAATGTGCGCCAGCTCGGCAGCGTGGTGCAGCGCGCCATGAGCGCCGCGCAGGCCGGCCAGGCGCCCGATTTCGACGCCCTGGCGCCGGGCGCGGCCAGCCGGCCGGCGCGCACCCGGCCGGCCAAGCTGGGGCCACAGGCGGTGCTCGACGCGCTCGAGGCGAACGGCTGGCTGATCCGCAATGCGGCGCTGGCGCTGGGCGTGTCGCGCCCGTCGATGTACAAGCTGATGGAGGCGCATCCGGCGATCCGCCAGGTCGGCCAGATTGCGCCGGCCGAGATCGACGCGGCGTTGGCCACCCACGGCGGCGACGCCGGGCGCTGCGCCGCCGCGCTCAAGACCCCGAGCGAAGCGCTGCGGCGCTACCTGCGCGCTCGCGCCACCGGCAAGGCGTCGTGAAGCGGGCACGCCGGCCGGCCTCGGACGACCTGAGCTTCGGCGCCATGTGCTTGGCACGGGGCTGGAAGTGGCGCTGCCGCTGAACGACGATGTTGCCAAAGCCGGCCAGGAGCAGGATCGCGCCATGCCGCTGGCGTAAAATGGGGCTTCCTGTCATTACAATGAAACCATTGTCATGCGTAAACTCCCACTCTTTTCCGCCCTCGTCCTGGCCACCGCCTGCCTGACCTCGTCCGCGCAAGCACTCGATAAAGATAGCTTGCCCGGCAATTACTTCCTGAAAGGCGTCATGGAAGTTGGTTCCGAGATATGGCTCGGCAAAAATGGAAAATTCCAGTACATGCTCGCCTATGGCAACCTCGACCAGGGAACCGAGGGCGTGTGGGAAATCAAGAACGAGCGCGTGGTATTGACGTCGGTACCGGGGCCGATGCTGTTTCGCCTGGAGAAAGAAGCCGACTTCAAGCCAGAGAAGAGCCGCAGGCCGGCACCTGGGTCGCAGTGGTCCGCGCAGACGATTTTTATGTGAAGGATGTCGAGCTCAGATTCGAAGCCCAGTCGGGCAAGAGCGCAACGGTGAGCGGCACCGATCCCAAAAACGGGCAGGCGATCGTGACGATGCCGGCCGGCGAGGTCTGGTCCCGTACCGGCCTGCGTCGCCGTGGCAGCCAGGATGCGTGGCAATGGGTGGCGGTGCCTCCCGAGCGCGCCAGCGCCCGCATTGCCGGTTTTCGGTTGACCAATCCGATTTCGGCCATGACCGCCTTCAAATCAATGGAATTGACCGCTGGCAACGATGGCTTGATTCCCGATGAGGCATCGGGCTTGTCGCAGGGCGTCTATAAAAAAGCGCAGTAAGACCGGTGCGCCGTCGGCGTCAGTGAAGGTGTCGTTCTGAGGACGTGTGCCCGTCATGTAAAATATCGTTCCTGTAGCCAAAATGAAAAGATTGCCATGTCCGAGACCCCTGAACTGCCAAGCTCCGTTGCGGGCGCCGACAATTCCGCGCCCGCCATGAGCATGGCGCAGGCGGCGTTGCGGACGAACGATGGACGGATGTGCTTGTGAATGGCGTTATTAGACCTTTTCGGTGTTTCCGCGCGATGTAGGGGAAGTGCCCGAGATCGCGGTGAACGTGTCCAAAGCGGCACTGGAAACAATCCGGCACAAATCCATGTCGAGACAATGTTTTTTTGATCACTTTAATTTCCAAGAAGTAATTGCCATGTCATAGTCCGCGTGCATGATGTCCGTGCAAATTCGCATGTTGTGTGAGACATCCATGAAGATTCCCCATTTTTCCACCGGCACCCGCGTGGTCGGCTCGTTTTCCCTGGTGCTGCTGATCATGGCCGGCATGACCGGCGCCTCGCTGTGGCGCCAGCAGGCGGCCGAACAGGCAATGACGAGCCTGGTGGATGTGCACCTGGCCAGGCAGCAGGCGCTGTCGGAGCAACTGGCGACGGCGCGCCTGAACGGCGCGCGCACCTCGGCCATTGCGCGCAGCGACAGCCTGGAAGTGGCCGACTATTTCCAGGCCCAGCTCGACGCCGGCGAGAAGGCGCTGCTGCAAACCGAACAGCGCCTGGCCGCGCTCGCGCCCGGGCTGGAGGAGCGCCAGCTGTGGCAGAGCGTGGTGCAGCGCAAGCAAGCGTACGCGGCGGTGCGCGGCGAGGTATTCCGGCTCAAGGAAATCGGGCGCACGCAAGATGTCGCCACCCTGGCCGAGACCACGCTCGAATCGACCTTCAACGCCTATGTGGCGGCGATGGACGCGGCCTTGCGGCACCAGAGCGCGCAGTCGCAGGCGCTGGCGGCGGCCTCGGCGGTTCAGTTCCGCCACAGCCGCAAGCTGCTGGTCGGGCTCGGGCTGGCCGCGCTGGCCGTGGCGGCCCTGCTGTCGTGGATGCTCACGCGCGGCATCGTCACGCCCCTGAAGCGCGCGGTGGGGCTGGCCGAGCGCGTGGCGCAAGGCGACCTGCGCATGGCGATCGAGCACGCGCGCGCCGATGAAATCGGCCAGCTGTTTACCGCCCTGTCCGATATGTCGGCGCGGCTGGCCAGCACGGTCGGCAAGGTGCATGAGGGCGCGCTGGCGATCGACCTGGCGTCGCGCGAGATTGCGGAAGGCAATTTCGAATTGTCGGGGCGCACCGAGCAGCAGGCGGCCGCGCTGGAAGAAACCGCCTCGTCGATGGAAACGCTGACCGAGGCCGTGCGCCAGAACAGCGCCAACGCGCGCCTGGCCAATGAACTGGCCGAGTCGGCGTCGAGCGTGGCGCGCGAGGGCAGCCGGGTGGTGGCGCAAGTCATGCACACGATGACGCACAT
This sequence comes from Massilia genomosp. 1, assembly GCF_011682185.1. Classification (NCBI taxonomy): domain Bacteria; kingdom Pseudomonadati; phylum Pseudomonadota; class Betaproteobacteria; order Burkholderiales; family Oxalobacteraceae; genus Massilia; species Massilia genomosp. 1. Next base: position 27,660 of record NZ_WHJF01000005.1, on the reverse strand, counting down.
CAACGACTTCGGCAAGAAAATCGCCGACATCACCAGCGTGATCGACGCCATCGCGTTCCAGACCAATATCCTGGCGCTCAACGCGGCGGTGGAGGCGGCGCGCGCGGGCGAGCAGGGCCGGGGCTTTGCGGTGGTGGCGGCGGAAGTGCGCAGCCTGGCGCAGCGTTCGGCGGCGGCGGCGCGCGATATCCATGCCTTGCTGGGCAATTCGTCGGCCAAGATCGCCAACGGCAGCGCGCTGGCGCAAGCGGCGGGCGCCACCATGGACGAGATCATGCTGCGGGTGCAGAAGGTGACCACGATCATGGGCGCGATCAGCGTGGCCACCAGCGGGCAGGAGCACAGCATCGGCCAGGTCGGCAGCGCGATCCGGGCGCTGGACGGGGTGACCCAGCAGAACGCCAGCCTGGTGGACGAGGCGGCGGCGGCGTCCGGCGCGATGCGGGGCCAGGCACGCGAGCTGGCGCGCATGGTGGCGTATTTCCAGACCGGCCACGACCGACCGCAACGGCAAGAGCGATATCTTCGCCATTTGGAGGGGATACCTGTAACAATGTCCCCGGCCTGGCAAGCGCGGGATGCTGCGTGAAGCGGGGCACCGGTATGATTGCGCAACGGGAATGCTGTCCGTGCGCCCACCAAGAAAAGGTCCATGAAAATCTTGATAGTGCCAACGTTCCTTGCACTGTGCGCTCTCCAAACGATGTCAGGCTGTGGGGAGCGTGCGCGTCCGCTTGAACATCAACAAAGAACGGCGACGGTAGCAAAGCAATCCGCACAAGCCATTGGCACAGCGAGAATGCTGGATGATCGCTCCATTGTATTGAATTTACGAGCTGAAACGGAAGGGAGTGTCGGTCATGCCCGATTCAACTATCAGCCTGGCGATCCGATGCATGTAAAGATACTTGAGCATGTCAGGGGACTCAAGCCTGGGGAGGAGAAAAGTGTTCCTCCCTTTCCCGAACAATCGGGTGCTGCGGGGCTCGAAGCACAGGTGCGCTAAGCCGGTTGCGGCCACGCCGGCCGGAATGGCATGCTCATCGTCGCGCGCATTCCTTGCGCCAGCGGTGCGATGAGCAGCGCGGCGCGTTCGCCGAAACCGGTTTCCAGGTGCGCCCGGATATTGATCAGCGGCACGCCGTTGCCGGCGCTGCGGCGCGCGTGCCCGAGGCCAAGGCCGAGGCCGACGCCATCGTCGTCCACCACGATCTTGAGCACGCCATGGCGCACCACTGCGCTGATGCGCACGCGCCCGCCTTCCAGCCTGGGGCCGACGCCGTGCTGCACGGCGTTTTCGACCAGCGGCTGCAACAGCAGGGGCGGCATCAGCGCCTGGCGCGCGGCCTCGCTGGCGTCAATGGAAGACGCCAGCCGGCTGCCCATCCGGATCTGCATTAACAGCAGGTAGTTGCGGGCCGTTTCCATCCAGATGCCGGGGCCGACCGGACTGGAGGTGGCGCAGGGCATCGAAGGACCGACCAGGGTGGTCTTCGTGACCGCCTACGACAGCCATGCGGTCGAGGCCGTCGAGCACGCCGCGCTCGATTATGTGCTCAAGCCGGTCAAGATGGCGCTTGCTGGCGCTTGCTGGCGCTTGCCGCGCAGCCGCGCCTGCGCTATATCCGGGCCGGGCAAGGCGAGCTGACGTTCCAGGTCGCGGTGGAGAACGTGCTGTTCTTCCACACCGACGACAAATATACGGTGGTGACCACGGCGGCCGGCGAACACCTGATCCGCACCCCGCTCACCGAGCTGGCGGCGCAGCTGTACCGGAGCAGTTCTGGCAGATGCACCGTTCCACCCTGATCAACCTGGCGTTTTTGGACGGCACCCGGCGTGACGAGGGCGCCCGCCTGTTCGTGCGCATGCGCGGTTGCCAGCGCGAACTGCCGGTCAGCCGCGCCTTCGTACACCTGTCCGGGCGATGTAGTTCAGACGCTGTCTTTCACGCCTTTGGCAAAGGGGATAGACGGGCGTGTGACGCCGCCAGGCCCAGGCGCGGTGACCGGCTCAACGAAGCCAGGCAAACAGGCCGGCGGCGGCGCAGCCCACCACGCTGGCGCCGACCACGACCTGCAGCACCCGCCCCGCCGGTTCGGCCGCCGCTGGCGGCACGCCGGCGCCGGTGGCGGGCGCAGGCGCCTCGGCGGCGACCACCACCACCGCCAGTGGTTCGGGGCGCAGCGGGGCCAGGTGCTCGGCGCCGGACGGGCTGGCAAGCACGCCGCCCAGGTCGTGCTGCAAGTAGGTTTCAGTGCTGTTGGTGGACATGGGACGGTTCCGGGGTGAGTGGCTTAGGCATCGACGATGGCGTTCACGGTGCAGATGACCATGCTGGTGCAGGCGCTCTTGTGGCCGTGCAAGGTGAGCGGGATCGCTTCGTCCAGGGTCGCGCCATCGCCCTCGATGATCGGGTTGACGCCGTGCAGCGGGCAGCTGACCAGGTCGCCCACGCGGGCCACGCGCCGACCGTCGATGGTAAAGCTGCCGCTGGCCTTGATGACCTTGCCGCCGTGGGTGGTCATGTCGCCTTCGCAGCAAACAGGACGCTCCATCAGAAGGTATCCTTCACGCCGGCGGTGGACGGGAAATACGGGCGCTTGACGGCCGCGTCGTTTGTTATCTGTTCGGCCGATGGCGGTGTGACCAGCAGCAAGGTGGCGCCATCGTTGCGGCGCAGGTTGGCCACCAGGGTGGCGCCGCCGCTCTGGCGTCCCGCCATCGAGGCCAGCGCCACGCCGACAAAACTGCTGGCGGCGCCGGTGTCGCCCAGGATGCGCGCCAGGTCGAAGCCGCGCTTGGGGTCGAGCAGGTCGATGTCGTCATCGATGGCGTGCAGGCCCTGCACCAGCGGCACGAAGCGCTCGCCGCCGCGGCGGTCGTCCCAGACGCTGCCGTAGTCGTAGAAAATGCGCGCCGGCGGCTTGCCGCCCAGCGGGGCCAGCGCGGCGCGCAGGGCGCTTTGCATGCGCGCTGCTTTTTCAAGCGCCTTGACCGGCTTGCCGGCGTCGTCGAGGTAGGACACCACCAGCGGGCGGTGCACCGTGCCGAAGTGTTCCAGGTGGTCGAACTGCGCGACCTGGAAGGCGGTCCAGGGCTTGGCCAGGAATGGGGTCGGGACAAACGGCGTGGGCGGATTTTTCTTCCAGCCGGCAAACTCCGACCAGTTGCGCGAAAAGCGGCCGCCGCGATTCTTGACCACCATGGTATCGCTCACGAACGGGGCGAACGGACGCAGGCGCTCGACGCGCGAACGCTGCGCCAGCACCAGCATGGCGAAACTGTCGCTGACCACGCGCGCCTGCTTGGGGCGGTAGACCTGCTCGGCCGCCAGTTTCTCGTAGCGCGGCGGATCGCTGCGCTTGAAGCTCAGGGCGCGGTGCATGGCGCTGTCCTTGGCGGCCACGCCGATGGCCGGCACGTCCGCATTCTGCTCGAAGGTGGCGAACAGGGTTTGCCACAGCGCGTCGGGTTCGTCGTTCAGATAGGAATTGAGCACCTGGCCGCTCTGGGTCAGCAACTCGCGGAACGACCCCGGCGCGGTGTACGGGCCGCCGACCGTGGTGACGACCACGCTGTGCGCGTTCGACTTGCGGCTCAGTTCGCGTGCCGGGCCTTCGTCCGGCTCGCCGAAGGAGGGCGCGACCACCGAGATCGGCAGCCGATAGCGGTCCATGAATTCGCGCACCGCGGCGTCGATCGTGTCCAGGTTGCGCTTGGACGCCATCATCTGCCATTCCGGCAAGGTCTTCGGATAGTGTTTCGGGTCTTGCGAGACGATGTAGCTGCCGTTGCTGTCCTGCACCGCCTGCCACAGCTTGGCCTTGGGATAGTCGGGGTGGTTGCGCCAGGTTTCGACAGCAACGCCGACGCCGACCAGTTCGAGCGACGCGATCGGCGGAAATGTGCTGCCTGTTTGCGTCTGCGACATAAGAGGGTCCATCTTGTTGATGAGGGTCGGCGCAGCGCCCCAGGCGGGCGCGGCGAGCAAGGCGGCGAGCGCCCAGGCGCGCGGAGCCCTCCTTGCCAGGGGAGGCGGCGCCGTCCGGGACATTACTGGGGCGCCTTCGGCTTACATAGCGGCAGCGAGGTATCCTTGGGGTCGCCGGTGCAAAATTCGCGTTTCGGGGTAAAGGCCGTGAAGCAGCCGCTGGCCGACAGCAACACCCCCATGATGGCGAGGGCCGGCAAGACCCCGCGCGGCGACCGCAGGAGGGAGCTGCGATGTTGAACGAGCTTCAATGTTGTCCTCCACGGGGAAAGGCATGTTGATGGTTGCGGCGCTGGTTTTCTTCGAAGCGCTGCTCGGTTGTTTCCGAAATCACGAACGGGGCCAGGGTCGTCACGGTGCAGGCATCGGTGAACGCCGGCAGCTTGCCCGGATGCAAACCGTCAGCCGAATGGTAATGGAAATTGCCATTGATGACGTCGCGTTCGGCGGCGCCGATCTCGCCGTTGAGCATGGCGACGATGTCCGGCGCCGGCGGGGCGTCGGCATTCTTGCCCAGCGGCGAAGCGAACATGCGCTGGTAAAAGCGGCTGCCCAGCTTCTGGCGCATGGCTTCGTACACGCCCCACCAGCCGATGCCCTGGATGTTGGGCAGGCCGACGGTGGCGTCGTCCGGGCTGAAGTAGAGGAACACCTTGCCGCGCTTGTCGCGCTCCAGTCTGGCGGCCGCTTCCCACAGGCGCCCGACCACGCCCTCGCCCTCGGTCTTGAGGCTGGCAAAAGCGGGCACGGTGGCCGGCGCGGTGGTCATGAAGTCGGCCACGATCTTGCGCAGCGTTTCTTCGCGCGCATGCGCGCTCTGCTGCTCGCCGCCGGTCTGGAAGGTTTCGATGAACGGTTCTTCGAGACTGTACGGCCGATTGTTGAGCACCACCGTATCGGCCTTGACGCCGGCGCCTTCCTTGCCCAGCATGGCGTGCGCCAGCAGGGTGACGAAACAGCCCTGGCTGTGCGCGATGATATTGACCGGCTCGTTGGGCGACTTCTTGCGGATGCTGCGCAGCAGCGCGGCCAGGCGCTTGGCCGCCAGCACCATATAGGTCCTTGGCGGCGCGCTCAGCAGTGGATGGGTGCCGTCGTCCGGATCGGCGCGCCGGATCGCCCGGTTGCGCCGAAAACCTTGGCCGAACATGTCGGGAATATTCGTGGTGGCGTTGGCGAACGGCCCGCCGTTCTTGCCGAAGCGCTTGTCGAGGCGGTTGCCGTAGCGGTCCAGGTATTCCTTGTGCGGCTGTTCGGTGTCGGCCTGCGCGCTCTCTTCGCGAAACCCCCAGTAAAACGGGATCGCCGACGAGGTGCCCTGGTCGGGCTTGCGCTGGAAATACACCTTGTCGGGATCGGGATGGACGTCCTGCGCGCCATAGTCGCCGGTCTTTTTCTGCGGCGGCAAGGCCCACTCGCCGGCCAGGATGTCCTGGCGCTGCAGGCGCGCGTTCAGGCCCGCGCACAGGCCGGCTTCCTGCCTGGCGAAGGCTTCGCCCACATCGTTGACGCCGTGTACCAGGATGGTGATGCAGGGCATGCTGCGCTTGATCGGAATGCCCGCTGTCGACTTGCTGGTCAGCAGGATCTGCTCTTCATTGCCGGGGACGACCAGATTGTCCTGCTTGCTCATGCCTTGTCCTTCCAGACCTTGGTGTCGGCGATCCGCATCGCGTCTTTTTCGGCCAGTGCGGTCAAGCCATCCTTGCCGGTCTTGGCTTCGATAAGCTGGCCGTCGTCGAGCTTGATTTGATAGTTGTGCTTGTCGAGTTTGTCGAGCTGGTCGCCATCGCGGTGCAGCATGAACTTGCGCCCGGTGTCGCCCACCTCGAAGGCCGGCATGTCCTGCTTCATGTTGCCCGGCCCGGTAAACAAGCGCGAGGCCGACTTGAAGGTCAGCGTGCCCGGACAAACGATGTCGATATTCCCGCCCGACAGTGTGATGTAGGCGCCGCCGCTGGTGAGCGTGATGTGCTTCTCGGCCGCCATCAGGATCTGCTCCTTGGTCGAGAGCATGGTGACGCTCTTGTCGGCCGTGATCTCGATGGCGTTGTGCTGGGCTTGCTGGACGATCTTGCCCTTGTTGGCGATGCTGCGGATGTCGCCGTCGAGCGCGAACTGTTCGATATCCTTGCCGGCCGTGTGCAGGATCGACTTGCCGGCGTAGTGCTGCTGGTTGTGGCGCGCCACCGTGTCCATGTTCTTGCCGGCGAAGTGGGTCTGGTCCATCGGCGTGGCGCTGGCGATGCCGGCCGCGGCCGTGATCGCGATGACCGGCGCCCCGCCCGGCATGCGGCCTGTGGCGGCGCTTTCGTCGCCGCTGCCGTGGCCGAGCGCGCCGACCGCCTGCTCCAGGCAGCGCACCAGCTCGTCGCGGCTCAAGGTGCCGCCGACGGCGCGCGTGCGCCCGTCGGTCGAGAGCAGCAGGCCGCGCGAGGCGCGCAGGGCGCCGGCGCCGTTGGTTTCCAGCGCGAAGCCTTCGCCGCGACTGTCCTTACGGCCCAGGTTGTCTTCGATGCGGGTGATATGGCCGAGCGACAGCTGGCTGTGCTGATGGTCGCTTTTGAGCTGGGCCTGGATCTGCCCGCCCGAGTCGTCCAGCACCAGATGGTTGCTGCGCCCGCCGGCCGTATTGCCGCCGCCTGGCGTCAGTTCGCGGCTGCGGATGCCCATCAGGGCTTTCTGGTCCGCCACCTGCCACGGCGGCATATTGTTTTCGTTATAGACCGCGCCCGAAACGATGGGCCGGTCGGGGTTGCCGCCCACGCGGTCCCAGTGGCACTGCACCCGCACCCGGCCGCAGGCATCGGTAAACACATCGTCGCCGCCCGGAGTGACCACGGTGGGCGTCTGCGGCGCCAGGATGCGCGTGGCGCGGCTGTCGTAGCCGCGTCCCGGACGCCAGGGAATGCGCTTGCGGATGCAGGTGAAGCGCTTGCTGTACTCGGCCGGCGTATCGACCTGCTGCAGATAATTGTTGCTGATCGAATGATGCAGGCCGACGATCAGGAATTCGTTCCGGCCGGCGCCGTCGGCGTCGTCATGGACATGTCCGTCCAGGCGGAAGCTGCGGCCGGGCATGCTGAAGCGGTTGTTCCCGCGCGCGGAAAAATGCTTGCCGCTCGCTTCGGTTTCTTCCATGCGCAGGCGGGCCTGGTCGGCCCCGGCGGCGCTGTCGGGAAAACCGTAGGCGCCGGTGTATTCGTAGGATTCGATCTTGAGCACGCTGCCCTGCAGGTTCACGGTCGGCACGTCGACATGGGCCGGATGGGGATGCTTGAAGTCGAAGCGCGACAGCGCGATGCTGGCCGCGACCAGGTCGCGCACGGGCGAGCATTCGCCGATTGCCTCTTCTTCCAGCGCGCCGCCGTGGCGCTGGAAGCGCACTTCCGGCTTGCCGTCGATCGGCGCGGCCTGGGGCGAGTCGTCCGACAGCACCAGCTTGTGCCCGCTGGCGCTGTGTTCGTACCAGTAATGCCAGCCGGCCGCTTCCCAGCGCCGGTGCAGGTAATTGTGGTCGTCTTCGGCGAACTGGCACGCCATGGTCATGCGCGGCTCGGGCGCGCGCAGGCGGCAATCCCAGTCGGGATGGGTGCCGTAATCGTCGAAGATGCTGGTGGTCTGCTCGCGCACGGTGGTGTCGTGGAAAACGTAGTTGTCGCGGCGCAGCTTGAGGTAGGCCAGCCACGGTTTCAGGACTCGGAAAGCACTTCGACGGTGTACTCGACGTCGCGCGAAAGTTCCTCACGCGCCTCGAGCCGGTTGGCCAGCAGCACATCGTCCGGCCCGTCCGCGTGCGGAAAAGTCAGGCGCATGAGGCGATTGTGTTGTCGGCTGAGCGCCATTGCCGCTACCGCCGCAGAAATACTACCCATAAGGATTGCTTCCTCAATCAGGCGTTATATAACCACAAACCATAGTAACTGAACAACGCCTTGACTGTCAGTTTTATTGCTGCAAAATAATTGGTGTGTATTTACGTGCAAGTAGGCGCTGCCGGATGCACGCCCCTGCCGGCGCTCCGTATGGGCCGATGCTGCAAAACAACAGATGAGTCTGTTTGTGTGGGATTGTGTCGCAACCATCGGGAATCCGGCGCGTTTGCGTGTTCGGCACATGAATGTGCAGGCGACGACGCCAAACTTCCACGACGCCGCCATCGACGACGTATCCAGATTGAGCGGTCCGCCTGGGACAGTGCCGGACATGGGGCGAGATTGCGCGTCTGATGTTGCGCCGCCACGTCGTCATCTGGAAAGTCCTGATTAATGTTTACTATTCGACAATTCCATCATATTCTCTATTTGCTTTCCTGAGATTAACTCTTGGAGGGAACCTATGCTGCGAAGAGAATTCATCGCCACTGTCGCCGCCTTGGGCGCAGTGAGCGCATGTGCGGTGACGCCGCCCCGGCCCGATCTGGAACGGCTGGCACTGCCCGATGTCGGCCCGGCGTTGGCAGCGCAGATGGATGCGCTGCTTGTCTGGCTCGACAGCGCCACGCCCTGGCGCTCCTTCTTGTCGACGTCGCTCAATGTCCTCATTCCCGCCAGGCTGGACGACGCTGCCGCGAGCTTGCTGCGCACCTGTTCGGGAAAAGAACTGGCAAAGATCCGCTCGGTCGCCGGTTTCGAAGATTTTGGCGGCAAGCGCCTGATCGAACCCGGCAAACCAGCCCTGAGCTTGCTGTACTTTGCGCTGGCCAGTCCGCGCGTCAGGCTGCCCTCGGGTACGCCCAAGGAGCATTATGCCTCCCTGGCGCAGCTGGAAGACCTTGAAAACTACATCTTCGTCGCCGCGCCGCTGGATGACAGCCTCCTTGACCTCGACAAGTATGCAATCGCCGTGTTCGCCTACGAATTCCGGCCGGGTGCAAAAACGCCGCACAGGCATCACGCCGACATGGTGTACTCGCGCACCGGAGTGAGCCGGGTCGGCACGACGCGCCACCATTGGGACAGGCCGCATCGCCGCTTCAGCAATATCCCGGCGCCGGAAGAGCCTGGCCTGAGCGGGACCCAGAACGCGTCCGTGACGCCGGCCCGCTTCGCACTGTTCCTGGCGCAGGTAGTCGACCAGGACAAGGCCTATTTCATTGGCGAGCACTTGCGCGACTGGCGCTATCAGTTCCTGCTGCCGGTGCGTAAAATCGTTACCGGCGACCCGCTGTTGCAAGGCCGCCAGGTGATTTTCAAGCAGTACCACCGTGACGAGAAACTGGCACGCCTGCTCAGCATGCGGGTGATCGGTGATGAACCTCTGGTGCTACCCGCGAGCGTGGCATTCCAGGAAACCCAGCCACCGTTTCTGCGTGTTACCTGCAGCACGACCGCAAGCACATCCCCGCTCCAGCGCGACAATACCTTCGGCACCGACCAGCAACTCGTATCGCTGCTGCCCCTTGCCTCGTCGGTATTGCTGGAACCCTTCCCGGGGCCGATGGTGCGCGAAGCCGCCCAGCGTATCAACGGCAAGCGCGAACGCCTGCGTTTTCGCGTGCCCGCATTCTACGGTGAGTTCAACAACAAGATCAGCAACCGGCGCTATACCACGCTCAAGGTAATCGAAAATCCGGTGCGGGAAGCGTTGGGCTTTGGCGTGGACGACATCGTGTTTAGCGGCATCCGCACCAATACCAGCTTCGTCGCGCCGCGCAACGGGCCGACCTTCGTGAACATCCGCTACCAGGTATCCGAATCCGACGGCGAATCGGTGACCTACCTGGGACCCGGCTGCGGCGTAGCGGACTGGGAAGGGAAGATCAAAACAGGCGAATACTGGGCTGCACTGTTCCAGGATAATCTGTGCGACGGCTGCGTCAGCGCGGACCTGTCGCCGGCGCAGTGCGTGCCGAATGCCGCTGCGCTCAACTTCGAGCAACTGCTGGCGCGGCCATTCCTGCCCGCCTTTTCACTCGTCTCGGCCCCCGACTTCCTGCAGTCGGTTGATGGCATCGACCTCCACAAATACGATGATCATTTCCTCGAGGGTGGCACCGAAACGGTCAGCGGCGCCCGGGTCCGGGCCAATCCACATCTGCTGCTCCCCGGGACGATGCGACGCGCGTTTCCGCTGCGCTTCCCGAAAGGCGAGACGATCCGCCCCGATACGGCGTTAACGGTGACGGCGGTGGTATCGGCGGCAGCGGTGGCCGCCAAGCTGCACGTGTTGCGCGACTACGAGAGCAGCAACTCCCTGCCCGACACGGCATCGAATGTGTTTGCGCCTGGATGGGACATCACGTATTCGAATACCGGAACCAACAAGCAGTTCTATTTCGCATCCTTCGGTCTGGGCTCGCCTTTTCCGGAAGATATGAAACTGTGCGCTGCGGCCAATGGCATGTGGCCGGCCTCCTCACCCGATGCCGCACGCACCTTTTCGCCCAGTCTGGAAGGCGTGTATACGCTGGTGCTGTCGGCGACCACCAAAACGTTCACCCGTCGACCGCCGACCGCAGTTCCCCTGCTCGATAGCGAGCTGGGCATACACAGCACAAGTCCGGCCGCACAAGACCAGCCCTCGCTGGCCTCGACCGGGTGGGATGGCGAGTGCGGCCCGTTTCTGATTGTCGACAATGGCGTACTGGAAGTCAATTTCACCGACATTGGCCGTGCAGACTATGTTCGCAATTTCTTCAGCGAACACAATACGATGCGCATGGACGCGCTGCAAAACATCCAGGCCGAGGAGCTGATCGGCCGCATGGGCGCGCTGCGCACCTGTATTCGCTACTTGCCGTCCTACTCGCCGTTCAAGCAGGTCCGGCTGTCGGAGTTGTGGCTGGTCAGCGCCGAACTTGTGCCGGACTGGAACCTCGGCGCCCTCGGCCATGGCATCCCGAAGCAGATGGTCGGCAACGACAAGCTGTGGGCGACCACGTCGCGGCTCGGCCCCGTGTCCGGCCGCGGCTTGCTCTTCGTCTTTGCGGAGGGCGCCAGCGCTTGCAGGGACGCTGCCGGCAAAGCGAGCACGCGCCGCATCGCCAGTTGCAAGAGGGTATTCGTGTGCCAACTGGCGCAAACAAGTGCGAATCCGGATGACTGGAAGCTGGCGTGGACCGCCATCCAGACCCCGGGCGGCCTTGCGCCTTCCTCCTGGCATGTGCATTGATGGCGGCCCTGCGCGCCTGCGAGGTCGTGATTGCGGGCGCCGGTCCGGCCGGCTTGGCTGCTGCCATCACATGCTTGCAAGGTGGACTGCAAGCTTGCATCGTGACCAGGCCGCCAACGCCGGCGCGCACCCGACCCAGCCCGATGCACAGCCTGCACCCGAAAGTCATGCCACTACTGGCACAGCTGGGCGCGACGGCGGTACTTGACGCCTGCACCGAGGCCCTGTTCGACCGGATTGCGTCAGGCTCCGCCACCCACACGTTTTCCGCCTGCGGTCTGCTGCCGGTCTACGGCTACCACGTCAACCGCGAAAAATTCGACCGGGAGTTGTTGAATATCGCGATGCAAGCTGGAATTCCAGTCCACTTCGACCCGGTCGGCGATGTCATTGTCGACGATGGCCATGTGGTGGGGGTGATCACCAGGAGTGGCGCGCGGCTGCATGCGCGCGCCGTCATCGACGCGACCGGCTATGCGCGGGTGCTGGCGCGCCGGCTGGGCCATGTGTCGAGGCCGTGTTCGCCGGCTTTCGTCGTGCATACCGGCCTCATCAATGCCGACGCGGCCCTTCCCATGCGCGGCGCAACCCGCTTCGAAGGCCGTGCCGATGGCTGGTCCTGGTTCGCCAGCGCCGCAAGTGGCGCGCTGACGTGGACCAGCTTGCATGTTCGCTCGGCGCCGCACGACACGACGAGGCAGCTTGCACGCCGCTCGGTTCCCGGCTCGGTGAGCGCCTTCGACGCCAGCTGGAAGCTGACCCGTCCGCTGGCCGCGCGCGCTGTCCTGATGGCCGGTGAAGCCGCCGGCCGGCTCGACCCTGCGTGGGGGCAAGGAATCGTCAACGCGCTCGAATCCGGGATCGCGGCGGCCGGGACAGTGCTCGACAGTGCGGCCTCACCAGCTCGCGCAGCATGGTTGTGGGCCGACTACGACGCCTGGTTTGTGGCGCGCCACGAACAAGCATGCGGCGAACTGGGCAGCTACTACGCCCGTCAGGGAATTGCCATCCTGGACGGGCGATTCGTTTCTTCACCCTCAGGAGGCTTATGAAAATCCGTGCCAGCGCCAAGCGCCGTCTGTTGCTGAAAACCTCGTTCGGGGCGATGTTTCCCTTGGTCGGCTGTCGTTGCCCCCTACCGGGCCGGCCAGCGGTCGCACTCCAGCCGAGCGGGCAGTTTCCGTTCAAGCCGGCGCGGATTGCGCCCAAGTCGATCCCGCTGCTGTTCGACGTGCATGCCCATTTCTTTAATGCAAGCGATGTCCCGGTCAAGGGCTACCTGGCAGGTCCGATTGCGCACGAATTTCCGGAAGCCCTGCAGGCCGCTGTCAGGGCGGCGGCGCCGGTAGTGGAAGCGCTTGCGAACCGCATCGCCATTTCGTGCGCCGACGAAATGGATAAGATCGCCACGCTGTTGGCACATGCACGTGGCCTTGCGCCAGGTGCGGCACAGCAAGCGTTGATCGGCCTGATCGATGCCGATATCACAGAGCACCAGCAGCGCATCGTGGCCGCGATTGTCAGCGCCGCCAAGGACAGCGATTTCGGGCGCTCGCTCGACGAAGCCGACGCCCGCTACCGGAGCCGACGGCTGGAGGGGCAAGCCAACACGCTGACCGGACCGCCGATTTCGCGCGACGTGGACCGGCTGTCACGAGCGGTTGACCGCGCGTTCGGCAGTCCGCTCGATGGCCTGGCCAACCCGGACCTGGAGCGCGACGATCCCGGCAGCATCATTGCCTTCATTGGCGTCATGCTATCGCCGCGCCACCACAACTTGCGCAAGTTCCAGCATGGCTATTCGGTTGATGACGGTGCCGCCGGCGTCGACGCTTGTTTCCCGTCGATGGTCGACTTCGACCACTGGCTCGGTTGCCCGGACACGATCTCGTCCAAGCGCGACCAGATGCTGCTGCACGAACAACTGGCGGTCCTCTCGGGCGGCTACGTGCTGCCGATCGTCGGCTACAACCCATGGACCGATATCCTGAACAATCATGCGTCGCTGGCGCTGGTGGAAGAAGCCATTCGCGATCGCGGCTTCGTGGGGGTCAAGGTGTATCCGCCGATGGGTTTCCTGCCGCTGGGCGGCGATCCGAAGATTGGTGGCCACTATAAATTTCCCGACGGCGAAGAAGTCCGCAAGCGCATGGCTGCACTGTTTGCGCTGTGCGAAAAATACGGCGTCCCCGTCATGTCCCATACCGCGCACTCGATGGGGCGCGACAGGCAGCACGATGCCTTGCCGGGACCGCTCAACTGGAGCGCAGTGGCCAGGGCATTTCCGAATCTGTCGATCCATGCGGCGCATTTCGGCGGCAACCACTACGCCGGGGACGATCGCTGGCCGGATCAATTCGTCGCGTTGATGGGCAGGGATGAAGGGAAAAACGTGTACGCCGACCTGGCCTATCGGACCGAGTTGATGGGAACCGGCGACGATGTCGAGCGCGCACGCAAGCTGTTCAGCGGTCCGCTAAGCAAGAGCGGTACGGAGTTGACGTATCGACGCCTGATGTACGGCACCGACTGGCACATGATGGCCAGGATGCGCGGCTGGGCCGGCTATCCGCACGCGCTGGCTCGCTTCGTGGAGTCGTTCGATGCGGACCCGGCGAAACCGGCCCGGCACGCGGTGTTTTATGATACGGCGGTGCGCTGCTTCAAACTGCGCAAGGCGGCGCCGGCGCCCGGGCAAGTGAGCACGACACGGCAGCGGCTGGAGGCATTTTATGCGCGCTGGCAGGTGCCGACACCGCCATGGATGCAGACGCTGGACCGTCTTTGACGCCCGCCCTGATACAGGATGGGACTGCGATACCGGCCAGAGGCGCGTTGGCGTGCGCTTACATCCGGTCCAGCAACTGTTGTCCGGCGCGCTCGCTGAGCACCAGCACCAGCTTGAGCCTGGCGCGCGTCATGCCCACGAACAGCTTGCGCAGGACCAGCTCGTCGATCTGTTCGAAGTCGATCTCGGTGAAAATGAGCGCCGGCGCCGACTGGCCCTTGAAGCGGTACACCGATTCGGCCAGCAAGCCGCCCTCGCGGTAGATCGGGGTGCCGAACAGGTCGTATTGGCCGGTGAAGGACCTGAGCGTGTGCGCCTCGCTGAGCTGGTCGAGGCGCAGGATGGCCGACTTGTCGCGGCCGCGGAACGAAGCGATGGCGATATCGTGGCGCGCGAAGCCGGCGCCCAGGCACAGGGTGACCGCGCGCCGCGTCTGCGCCAGCATGGCCTCGGTGTCGCCCTCCGGATACATCAGCTCCTCGATGTCGGCGCCCTTGAAGGGACTACCGGCCTGGACCGGCGGATGGACGGCGCCGATCGAGGCCAGCATGTCGATAATCTGGCGCGGGCTGCGGAAGTTGGTGTCCGAATGCAAGGTGACCCAGCCCGGCAGCGGCACCGCGGGACGGCCGTACAGGTTCTGGTTAGGGTCTTCCAGCCAGATCGCGCGGCCCTCGTCCTTGAGCATGCGCAGCAGGATATCGCGCCAGGCCAGCGAAAAATCCTGGCCCTCGTCGACGATCAGCACATCGTATTTCCAGCTCTCCGGCAGGGCGGCGCCGGCCATGCGCGCTTCGATCTGGTCCCACACGCCGGGCGCGGCGTAGTCGGGGATGTGGCCCTGGGCGCGCAGGAAGGCGTCGCTGAGCATGTGGAAGGTCGCCACCCGTCCGCCGGCGGGAACGACTTGCCCGATATGGTCGGCCAGCGGCCGGTTGTAGCACACGTACAGGGGCGACAGGCCGGCGTCGATGGCCCCCGCGTATTCGGCCAAGGCCAGCTGGGTCTTGCCGCTGCCGGCGGTGCCGGACACGCGCAGGCGGAACGGGGTAAATTCGAGCTTGCGCGCCCAGGTCGCCAGCCCGCCGGACAGGCGCGTGACCATGGCCGCCGCATTGCCGATCATGGCGCTCGGATCGGGCCGCAGGCTGAGCATGTTGCCGAGAAAGCGCGTCACTTTCTCGAACTGCTCGCCCGGCTTGATGTCGGTGATCGGCAGGATCTCGCGGATCACCCGCGCCAGCCGGTCTTTATTGGTGGCGTCGATGATGTGGCGCGGGTCGATCCCCGCCAGTTGCGGATTGCGCACCAGGTAGTCGGGGCAGTACAGCAGGTAGTCGATCGACAGCTCGCCGCCGAAGCGCTCGGTCAAGCCTTTGATGGAACGCATCAGGTGGTTGGCGACCTTGCGCGGCTTGCCCTCGTAATGCTTGACCAGGCCATCGGCCGTTTCGTTCAGCAGGCCCGATTTCTGCTCGATCAGCAGCAGGCGCCCGCTCGGCGCGACGACGATGAAGTCGATCTCGCCGAAGGCGGAAAAGCCATTCTCGACATTGGTCCAATGCACGCCGTGGTAGATGCGGTAGGGGGCATCGAGCAGGGTGCGTTCGAGATAGCTCAGCGTGTCGATCTCGCGCACGGCGGCGCCGGTGACCGCCATTTCTTGCCAGCCGGTGGGATGAATGTGGGCCATGGAATGAGCTGTGGACGGTTGTGGTGCTTCCTATAATATTGCAAGACTGCGTACGGGGGAGGATCGCACGCTTGCCGGCAAGGCGCCGCGCCGTGGGCGGCAAGCTGTTTGTTGTCGATGCGGCGTTTGTACGACACTTTGTAGATGCTAATTTGTTAATCTATCGCTTCCTTCAGGAGACCATCATGCTCAAACGTTCCATGCTCATCGCCGCCACCGCCGCCGCCATGCTGGCGCCGGGCGCCCAGGCGGCATCCACCTTAAGCCAGTTTACCTATACCGGTTTGTTCCACGAAGAAGCGGGGCAGTTCCTGCCGAATGCGCGTATTTCTGGCAATGTCGAGAGCGAAGATACGAACCGCGATGGGGTGCTGGAGCTGAGCGAGGTGACTTCCTTTGTGCTCAATGGCCAGCAATATGTCGGCGGGTGCGGGCCGGAAGTGTTTCTCTGCGGGCTGTTTGATTTTTCCTATACCCCGGGTGGCGCCCTCAATTTCAATACCGCCTGGACCACCGATCCATGGAACGAGAACGGCGTGGCCGGCGGCGAGGCCCTCAGCGGGGTCGAGATCAAGGAATACTCTTATTGGATGGGCAATGCGGCGTCCTACACCTTGCGCTGGACCGAGGACACCCGGTTCGAGATGTCGCCGGTGCCCGAGCCGGCCAC
Source organism: Massilia genomosp. 1 (assembly GCF_011682185.1). Taxonomy (NCBI): domain Bacteria; kingdom Pseudomonadati; phylum Pseudomonadota; class Betaproteobacteria; order Burkholderiales; family Oxalobacteraceae; genus Massilia; species Massilia genomosp. 1. The sequence goes on along the minus strand of NZ_WHJF01000005.1, from coordinate 11,402 downwards.
CTACGGCATGCTGGCGCTGGGGCTGGGCGTGCTGGCCTTGCGCGCCCGCCACGCGCGCTCCTGAACCGGCGCCCGCCGGGCCGCTGGCGCGCGCCTCAGGCGACGACCAGCTTGCGCAGCCACCCCAGCAAGACGGTGGGCAGCAATTGCGCACGCGGCAGCAAGGCGTACGCGCACTCGCCGAACACGGCCGGAAGATAGCTGGCGGCCTGGCGGTCGATGGTCAGGCAAAACGGTGAAATTCCCTGCAGGCGCGCTTCGGTGACGGCCTGGCGCAGGTCTTCCACGCCGTAGCGTCCGTCGTACTGGTCGACATCGTTGGGCCGGCCGTCGGAGAGCAGGATCAGCAGCCTGTGCCCGGCTGCCTGGGTCATCAATTCGGCGCTGGCGTGGCGCACGGCGGCGCCGGCGCGGGTGTACCGTTCCGGCTCCAGGCCGGCGATGCGCAGGGCGACCCGCTTGTCGTAGCCTTGCCCGAAGCGCTTGATGGGGCGCACGATGACGCCGCCCGGGCCTTCGCCCGAAAAGCCGAGCACGCTGAACGGCTCGCCCAGGCCGTCCAGCGCCACGCACACCATCAGCAACGCTTCGCGCTCGACGTCGATCACCCTGGATTGTCCCGACACCCAGCCATCGGTCGAGCCGCTCAGGTCGACCAGCAGGGTGACGGCCAGGTCGCGTCGTGCGCGCCGTTCGGCCTGGTACAGGCGCTGTTCCGGCGGCCCGCCCGCCATGCGCTGGGCCTGGTCATCGATCCAGCCCTGCAGGTCGATGTCGTCGCCATCGAGTTGGCGGCGCAGCCGGGTACGCTGGGCCCGCAACAGTTCGAAATTGCGGCGCACGCCCGGCAGCGCCGCCGCATGCCGGCGCAGGATGGCGTCGAGCACCGCTTGCTCGCCCTCGGCCGCGCCGCACACGGTGACGGTGGCGCCGGGGCCGGCGTAGGACGCCGTCCGCCAGTCCCATTCCGGATAGGTGCTGCGCTCGCCGTCGGCCGAGGCCAGCGCCGGCGCCGGCTTGTTGGCGTGGCGGTCGGGCGGGTCGTCCGATAACAGCACTTCGCGCGCGGCGCCGGGGGACCACAGCAGGCGCGCTTCGGCCAGCTCGGACAGGGAATCGCCGAAGTCGTCGGCGGCGCTGCCGGTATCGCGGTCGGTGGGCCGCTGCAGGCCCATGGCGTCTTCGGCCTGCTCGTGCGGCTGGGCGGTCTGGACCATCATCGGACCCGGCGCAGCCGGTTCGTCTTCGCCTTCGAGCGCGGCGCGCACGCGCGGGCGGCGCGCCAGCCTGGCGCTGCGCACCGCCGCGGCGCCGCTCGCGCCATCCTCCCTGGCGTGACCGTGTACGGCATGCCCCAGGACCGGCGCGGGCAGGAACTCGCCCAGCCAGTCATCCTTGAGCAGCAGGCGCGCCGCCTGGCCTTGCAGCCCGGACGCCACGGCCAGCCGCCGCGCCTGCGCCAGCACCGCCACCGCGCCCGGGGGCGCCGGCGCCGCGCCGCTGTCCTGCCGCGCCAGCACGGCCCGCAGCATGGTTTCGATGGGGCGCAGCCGGGCCGGCAGGGTGTGCGGCTGCGGCCGCGCCGCCAGCGCTTGCCGGCGCCAGCCTTGCAGCGCCGGCTGCATGCCGGGCAGCAGCAGCGCGAGCGCGTCGTCCGCCGCGCGCGCTTCGAGCACATGGTAGAACGCTTGCAGCGCGCCGTCCTGGCCAAAGGGGTAGTGGCTGGCGCTGCCGCGCGCGGCGCGCATGGCCTGTTGCAGCAACAGCAGGCGGTAGCGCGCCAGCGCGCCGTCGGCGTCGCCACCTGTTGCGATGCTGCGCGGCAGCCAGATGCTGGCGCCATCGGTGGCGGGAAGGGCGTGCAGGGGCGGCGCCGCCTCATCGCGCCGGATCAGCTTATCGAGCCAGGTACGCGGCGCCGGCGCTTGCGCCGGGCGCAGGCGGAAGCGCCGCGCAAAGACGGCCTCGGCCAGCAGGTCCAGGCGCGCGGCAACCTCCGCCAGGTCGAGCCGGGGCGGCGTGGGCGGGCTCCGCTGGCGCCGCCAGAGGCCCTGGAGATACACCGTGGCGTGGCGCGCGACATCGGTGAGCACGTCTTCGGCTTCTGCCATGGCCGCCGGACCTAGATGAAACTGGCCTTGACCAGGTCGCGCATGGCGCCGACCAGGGCAGGCTCGTCCGACAGGGGCGAGACGATGGCCGCATTGCAGGCATCCTGGACCGCAATTCCGCCGGCGATCAGGCGCGCGGCAGCGATCAGCAGGCGGGTGCTGGGCACCTCGGCCAGGCCGCGCTCGCGCAACTGGCGCAGGCGGTTTCCCAGGGTCACCAGCTGATGCGCCAGGCTGGCCGTGACCGCGCCCTCGTGCTCGACAATGGCCGCTTCGCGCTCGGGCGGCGGAAAGTCGAAATCGAAGGCGACAAAGCGCTGGCGCGTGCTCGGCTTCATGTCCTTCTGCATGCGCTGGTAGCCGGGGTTGTACGACACCACCAGTTGAAAGCCGGCGGCGGCGGCAACGGTTTCGCCGGTCTTGTCGATCGGTAGCATGCGCCGGTGATCGGTCAGCGGGTGCAGCACCACCACGGTGTCCTGGCGCGCCTCGACCACTTCGTCCAGGTAGCAGATGGCGCCCTCGCGCACGGCCCGGGTCAGCGGGCCGTCATGCCAGGCGGTGCCGGCGGCGCCGATCAGGAAGCGCCCGACCAGGTCGGCGGTACTCAGGTCGTCGTGGCAGGAAATCGTCACCAGCGGGCGTTGCAGGCGCCAGGCCATGTATTCGACGAAGCGGGTCTTGCCGCAGCCGGTCGGGCCCTTGAGCATCACGGCCAGCTGGCGCTGGTGGCATTGTTCGAACAGCGCCACCTCGCCCGCATGGGGCAGGTAGTAGGGGGCGCTGCCGGCGCGGGCGGGCACCTCAGCTCCCCGCATGGGCTTGCAAGCCGGCGGCGTCGCCGGGAGCGTCCAGCTGCGCGCCGAAGCGTGGGGCGTAGCGGAAGAAGTCGATGATGAACAGCGCCACGCCGATGGCGAACAGCGAGCCGGTCGCCAGCAGCATCACGAAGTGGACCTGGATTTTCAGCTGGGCGTCGAGAAAGCCCAGGCCCATGATGCGTTCCAGATACACCTGGCCGATGCCGGCCGTGGCGAACGACAAGGTCATGCCGAACATGCCGCCGAGCTGCATCCAGAACGACCAGTAGCCCATCGCGCTGCCTTCTTCGGGACGGCGGGTCAGGCTTGGCGCGGCATAGGTGATCATGGCCAGCACGATCATGACATAGGCGCCATAAAAGGCGGCGTGGCCGTGCATGGCCGTGATCAGGGTGCCGTGGGTCCATTTGTTGACGGAGGGGAAGGTGTGCGCCAGCCCCAGCAGTCCCGCGCCGAACAGGGTGAACACGGCGCTGCCCACGGTCCAGTGCAGGGCCAGCTTGTTGGGATGGGACATGCCCGAGCGCTTGATGGTCGAGTAGGCGTAGATGGCCATGCCGACCAGCGCCACCGGTTCGAGCGCGCTGAACACGCCGCCGATCGGCAGCCAGTAGGCTGGCACCCCGACCCAGTAATAGTGGTGGGCGGTGCCCAGAATGCCGGCGATGAAGACCAGGCCGACGATCACGTACAGCCATTTCTCCATCACTTCGCGGTCGGCGCCGGACAGGCGGATCAAGAGGTAAGCCAGAAAACCGCCCTGGATCATTTCCCAGACGCCCTCGACCCACAGGTGGATGGTCCACCAGCGGTAGAAAATCGACACCGTATAGTTTTCGTAGTGCAGCAGCGCCGGCAGGTAGAGCAGGGCGGCCAGCCCGAGGCCGCCCAGCAGCACGCCTTCGGTGGTGCTCAGGCGGCCCGCCTTCTTGATGGTCATGCCCACGTTATAGAGGAACATCAGCATCACGATCACGATGACGATCTTGTGCGGCAAGGGCTGTTCCAGCAGCTTGTTGCCGGTCCCCCAGCGAAACAGGTAACCGATGATGGCGGTGACCCCCATCAGCACCCACAGGACCAGCTGGAGGTAGGCCAGCTTGGTGCTGTGCAGTTCGGTTCTCGATTCGTCCGGCACCATCCAGTAGGTCGCTCCCATGAAGCCGCAGATGACCCAGACGATCAGCAGGTTGGTGTGGATCACCTTGGTGACATCGAAGGGCAGGATGTAGAGCAGGGGATCCGGTCCCAGGTACTTGGTGGCGGACAGCAAGCCGAACACCAGTTGCAGGCCGAACAGGGCCAGGGAGACGGCAAAGTACCAATAGGCGACAGACTGCGACTTGTATCTCATTGCGATAGCTCCGGCGAAAAATACGATCCAGGCGCGTGATGCGGGCGCGCCGCCTACTTCAGCGAGGACAGGTAGGCGACCAGTTGGGTGAGTTGTTCCGGGCTCAGGTCCTTGGCGTAGGTGGTTGGCATGAAGGACTGGCCGTCGGTCGAATACATCGGGCCGGGAACCACGTGGGCGCTCGGAGCGAGCACCGATTCGCGGATGTAGCCATCGACATCGGTGGCCTTGCCACGGTAGCTGCCGCCGGCCAGCAAGGCCGCGCTGCGGCCGACCAGGCCGGCCAGCGAGGGACCGGCCATGTTGACGCCGGGGGCGCTCGAGTGGCAGGCGGTGCAGGCCGGCGTGGCGCTGCGGAACAGGCGCTCGCCGAGGGCGATCGGGTTGTCGCCGCTGGCGGCGGCGGGGGCGACGGCGCTCGTGTCGGTGCCCGGAAAGGTCGCGCCGGTGACCAGCAGGGGGCGCGGCGGCCAGCCCTGGTTGTCGACATGCGAGACCCAGTCCAGGAAGGCGATCAGGGCGGCGATGTCGGTATCGCTGATGTCTTGCTTGGGCATCAGGCGGCGGTGCCGTGTTTCGTCGTAAAACTTGGAAGGGTCTTTCATGTACGCGCTCAGGTAAGCCTGGCCGCGCAGCTTGGTGATCTTGGTCAGGTCGGGGGCGTAGTAGGCGCCCTCGCCGAACAGGGTATGGCAATTGATGCAGTTGTTGGCGTGCCAGACATCCTTGCCGCGCGTGACCTGGGCGGTGATCTTGTCGCCGTTGGTGAGGTGCTTGAACTGGCGGTGGCTGTCGAGGGTGAGGCCGATGAACGCGATGGTGGCGACCACGGTCGAACCGATGGCGAAATGGCGTGCCTGTCGTTTGTTCACGTCCGCCCCCTAGACCGACATGGCCGGCCAGTAGCGGATCGTGATGACCGTGGCGTAGGCGATGGCCAGCCCCATGAGCCCGATGACGAGGTAGGCGAACAGTTTCAGGGGAAGAATCCAAGCGTGCATGACTGCCTCCGGACCGTGAATGTGCGGTTAGCTTAACAGGCTTGCATGCTTGTACAAAAAATACGGACGTGTGCGCGGGGAAAAACGCAGTGGTGTTGTTTTGGGGGGGGCGGCTGCCGCCGGGGCAGGCGGGCGCGGCACGCCGGATGCCAGCAGACTGCGCGTTTGGCTTGAAAGGAAAATTCATGCCCGAGCTGGCGGCCTGTTTGGATGCCAACAATGGCGACCATCCCGGCGTTCGCCGCATTGTCCCGGACTATGCCGGATGTGCTGACGAGGTACCCGAGCCAGCGAGCCTGGCCCGGTCTGCCATCGGTGCGCTCGGCCTGGCGGGTGTGACTGGCCGCCGCAAAGCGGCGCCGTAACGCGCTATCACGCGGTTGCATGTCGGGAAACCTTACACAAGACGCAACATCAATGATTGCAATCCCGGTTAAGCGATTGATATATATAGTTTGTTTTGACGCGGCATGGAAATTGCTCAAGTTGTAAGCATTCCAACCACTTGCCGATACCCGCCATGATCAAGAAACTGTTCGTCCTCGCCGCCACGGTACTGTGCTCGTTCAACGCATGGGCCGGTTACACGCAATATAACTTCGAAGCAACAAGCTGGGGGAACATCTTCGGGTACATCATTCAACACGATGACGGGTCGATCGCCATGTTTGATTTCAGGCTGAAAGATGACGACCCTGCCATAGGAACGCACTTTTACCCATTTACCGGCACGGGCTGTGTCTGCCTGACAAGTGCAAGCACCCATTTCACCAATACCGGCTTCGATCTTGGGCCGAGTAACTTCTCTATCCGCGATGACTACGACGGACACCGTCGGGCAGAGTTCAACATCAGCTTTATCGAGCACCCCAGCGGCATGTTCATCTACACCGCAACGAACTCGTTCACCCGTAGCGAGGATCTTGATACGATCGTTTATTCGGATACGTACACCGGGATCCTCGAGGGAACCAGCATCGATCCCGAACTGGCGGCCTATTTGGATGCCAACAATGGCTACCATCCCGGCGTTCCCCGCATTGTCCCGAACTATGTCGGGCATGCTAACAATATACCCGAGCCAGCAAGCCTGGCCCTGTTTGCCATCGGTGCGCTCGGCCTGGCGGGTATGACGCGCCGCCGCAAAGCGGCGCCGTAACGCGCTATCGGCGTAAGCGGTCACGCGGCGGCGCATGTAAGTCGGCCGCCAAGGTCATGCAAGTGCGAGCGTAGCGGATTGGCGGCAAACATCTCTTTCCAGATCCGTGGCGTGAGCTGATGCACGCTTGGCCTGGCCCGTCAGGCCATCGTCGCGAATCTGCTGCTCGGCCTTGTACAGAGCGGCGATCGCGTGCAGTGCCTGATCGGCTTGCGCCGGCTCGATATCCCTGGTATCAAAGATTTTACGGCGCGCGCGTGGCCAGCATTGCGCGTGCGTGATCCCGGTCTTCTTCGCGTAATGCTCATCAGCGCTGTAGCCATCACTGTGCAATACGGCGCCATTCGGCCGCTGCAGACCAAGCGCGGTCTCGACATGCTTTGGCGCCCGGCTGGGGTAGTGCAGGAAGCAGATCTCATCCTGTTCACCCATGACGGGCGAGAAGTACGCCGCCTTCATCTTGCCCGGGCCGGCGCGGCCGTCCAGCTGGGCAAGCAGCTCATCGACAAGGCCTCGGGGGAAGACACCGTGCGGCCGCAGCTCGAAGTGCAAAGGGATGTGCCGTCCAACGCGAACAGCTGTTACGTCCGAATATAATCTGAAATAGCCCCTCTTACAAATCAGAGACTTAGCTTGGGCAGATTGCGTTCGGCGAGGTGCTAAAATCCTTAAACGGACGTCGATTCAAGCCATTTGACGTGACTGCGGAATAATATAATCTGAAATAGAGGTATCCTGTAAGCTACTCAATCTCAGGTTCGCACAGGCACATCGACACGCAGGGAGAGGTCTTGGCTGATCCAGTTACTTGCGGCAAGCAGTGTCCGGCCCTCGCCATAAACATTCGGATTGTCATCCAAGGCCCGCAGTGTAATTGCGATGACTACACGCAGTGGCTGGGCAAGCTGTGGCTCGATCGCTCGGCGCAGGATTGTCGCTTGCAGTCCCCATGTATCGCCGGCCACACCTTTCGGGAAGCGCCGTCGGTAGACTTTCACGGGCGACCATTTTCCACCGTGTTCCACCTGGGCCTCTTCGAGCCCGGTAGTGCCGAGCTCGCCTTCTGCGGGTACGCAGCCATTGAAGCGCGGCTCGCCGCCGGGATTGGGAGAAAAAGTACCGAAACCAACGTCAACGTTGAACCTGACGTATTCCGCGCCAGCTGCCGGATCGAGTGGCGGCGCGTACGCCACCGTCATGATAACTTCGCCTCGCAATTTACCGTTGTGCAGAAGCGATGGCGGGATTGGATACGGTGCCTTACGCCACTTCATGGTGTCGACGATGTCCAGTTCGAACAGCATCGTGAAACTGGAATCGGAATCGTACAGCACCATCATTGGGTCACCAGGCAGGCCGGTGCCGTAATAGCGGCGCTCCGCCATGCCGCGTTCGGGCGAGTTGAGCTGGGCGCTATGAATCAACAAGGCCTTGACCATGGTTGGGGAAACCGCTACGTCGTAGGGCCTGCCTGGCAAAGCAAGACTATGCCAGGTGCGCGCGGCCATGGCGGCAGCAATCGGCGCGGCGTAGCTCGTTCCGCATCCGCAATTGATCATGTTGCCGGGCGCGAGGACATGGACGCCGATGTCAGTGGAATTCATGCGGGCATCCGCATTACCGCCGACGTGGACAATGTCTGGTTTGGGTGTGAACACCGGTCCGGGCCCACGGCGCGAATATGGCGCCGGTTCATCGGTCCGCACCAGGCTCGTTACGTTATCCCTGTGAGTGACAGCGCCAACCGTCAGGGCCCGTACCGAATCCGCAGGACTCGTAATGCGGTCTGCCAGCACGTCCGATCCCGCCGGCCAGCCACGTCGCGGCATGATCGTGTAGTTACCCGCAGCGACCACGAACAACACGCCGAATGCATCACTCAAGGCATCAAGCTCCCTCCCAAAGTCGCTGAATTCGTCGTCGCCAACTTCGATTCCGCCGAGCGACAGGTTCCACACCTTGATGTCCGGACGTTTCGCGAGGGCGTCGCGCAGGCGCACAATGAGGTCCGACTCTGGCGCACCGTTCGCCTCCAGCCCGCATACGTCATGGATGCGGCATGCTGCATTCGGAAAGTAGGGGTGGCCACCGTTCAGGCCGGCGCTGTCGACGATAAGGGAGGCCACGGCGGTCCCGTGTACATAGTCGGTGTCGGGTGGGAGGACATAGACGTCGCGGCTGGTCACCCAAGAACCAAGCGGCGCGCTGGCGGGATCGACACCGGAATCGAATACGGCAACAGTTGGAAGGTCCGGCGCCGGAGGCTCCGTAGTGAAACGCGGGGCCACCGCCAGTCCGGGCATGCTTGCCGCAGCAGGCAGCACCATAGGTTCCGGCCGAACATGGCGGATGCCTTGGTATTGTAATATCGCGGCCAGAGCTGCCGGCGTCATTGCATCGTTCATGTCCACCAAAAATAATGGTGGACCGACACGTTGGTCGAGCGTTGTGAAAGTGAGCTCGTGACCGCGAAGAAGTTGTAGAAGGCGCTCAACGACCAGCTGTGTCGTCGCGGCAGCGTAGTGCGAGAAGACTTTTATCATCAATCGCCGCTTCACGGCGCAAAGTGTCCGCAGTACCTCCTCCATTGGCAGGCGGCGCAGGAACTTGGGCAGACGGCGCTGCGCGTTCCATGCTTCAAAGCCGTCCACCGCCGACAGATTGGCACGAATTGCCTTCGTGTTGCGCTGGCCGATCAGCTCCTTCAGATGGCCAAGGCTCACGGGATTGACCGCCACGAGCATCTCGTTGATCTCACCATGCCCCGCCGGCGGCATGCTAGCCTCGGCAATCAGTTTCATCGGGCGGTGGGTCTTTGCCACCGCTATGTTGCGCAGGCGGATGACCATTACCCCTGGCACGTCAGGCGCCGACGCTTCGGCTGTAATCTCAGCAGCAGCCTGCCCCACCGAAGCCTGCAACGCCCGGCGAAGCTCGTCGGTGACAGGCACGAGCTCCTTGCCGCCGCCCCCTTGGGTGACAACGCCGGACAGGTCGCGCGTCTGATAAGCGACATGGGCGATCGGGTTGCTGGTTGTGGCACTACCTCTTACGGGGCGATTTGCCTGCGTTGCCATGGTTGCCTTGGATGAGATGGTTTATTTGCCTAGTGGAAACGCTATACAGGCGAGCCAGTTCCCTGATCGAGAATATTTTTGCGTCCCACTTGCGCAGCCAGCAAATCTCATCGCCCAGCGATGCCAATGTCTCGCCTTGGCCTAGCGCCATCGCTAGGGCAAGCCGGCGAAACAGCTCGCCTTCATCCACCTGCGGTTTGCCGGCCAGGATGGCTTGTCGCTTCGTATCCATCGCCACAAGCTCGATCAGTGCGCCCGAGGCGCCGTCCGATTTTGTACTGACCGCCTCAAGATTTAGGTTGACTGGGACGAAAGGGCCGAGCATGGCTTTCCACATAGACAGCCGCAATTCGTGATCGGGCAACGGCAGCGGGAGCTGGAAGGGGAAACGACGCCAGACCGCCGGGTCCAATAATCGCTCATGGTTTGACGCGGCAAGCACGATGGTGTTTTCGGACAGAGCATCGATATTTTGTAACAAGGCGATCACCACGCGCTGCAGTTCGCCAACGTCACGCTCATTGCCGCGCGCCGACGCCAATGCATCGAATTCGTCCAGGAATAGCACGCAAGGCCGTTGCTCTACATAGTCGAATACGCGCCGCAGATTTTTACTTGTCTGGCCGAGCAAGCTGCTGATCAATGTGTCGCAGCGCACGGTCAACAACGGCAGCTCCAGTTCCCCGGCAATCCATCGCGCCGTCTGGGTCTTTCCGGTACCCGGCAGACCATACAACAGCAAGCGCAGTGGCAGTGCTGCCTGAGCGGCGCGCAAGCGATCATAGTGTCGGACCGATTGCAGAAACTCTGTAATCCGGTTTGCTGTCCCCCCAGGCAGGTGCAAGGTCACTGCGCCCTTGACGGGTGCGCTGACATCGACGGTATCGAGCCGGCTTTCTTGATCCACGGGCAAGCCTGCGGAGATTCTAGATGCGTCCTGGGTATGCGCCACCGCAGTCGGTGCGCGCGCTAGGCGCTCGCGAATTCGGACTGCGGTTTCGCGCTCGCCATCCTGCTCTAGCTTGTCGGCAAGCAGACCGGCGTAATTAGTCGACATGGTCGCGTTGGATTTCAACGCACCGTCAAGGATTTTCAAAACTTCAGATAGGTGGGGGAATGCCATTGCAACAATTATTCTATAAAATGATTCACTTCCAATGGTTATCGTAACGCAAAATCCATTTTTTGTATCGCTTTTTGTCAAATTCGTTTCACTATCAATCAATACTCGCGCGGCATCTTTGGCATTGGCATTCTGCTTGTCTGACAACGAAGAACGCGGCCTTGCGCTGGACAAGTCGATTCCACCCTTCCTGTGCATTTTGACTCAGCAATGCGGAGGCAGTCACGGCCACACCGATAAAGACATCGCCAGCGCTACCAAGGTAGCGTAAAGCCGCTCGTCCTCGAAGTTGGCTAGATCGTACGACTGCATCTGGGCGCCCTCCCGCGCCAACTTCAACAGTCGATTTTGGTGAATCCGGCAGCCTATCCCGTTCGACAAAGTGAGCGACTGGAAGATTTTGAGACGCTCAATGTGTTCTCTCATGTGCCGTGAATCTGGCTTGAGCGCGACAGGCGCAGCGACATCACCCAGGTGATATTCGTGTCCGGGGCGACATGAGAAAATTGTCCAATCCACGCTTGTGGTGTGGCTGAAGCGGCTTCACGAGCGCCCGATAGATGCGCCGGTGGCGCGCGCGTCACGGCTCCGGCACAACCCCGTTCGAAGACCGTAATCGCCGCTAGAATGTAAGCGGTAGCTGAGCGGCGTTGTAGATCAGCCGTTAAATCTGTGCAGGTCCGAGCGTAGCGGATTGTCGGCGCAATGCTGTTTCCACAGTCGCGGTGTCAGCTGCTCGACCTTCGAGGCGGGATG